>CAITMP010000161.1 GCA_903893525.1 uncultured Acidobacteriia bacterium
CCAACCCCGGCGAGTCAGTGGAAGATGTAATCCGCAAGTATGCAGGTGCGCGCCATGTGACGGCTGGAACTTCGCTGGACGATCTGGGGTTGAGTTCGCTGGACCGGATCCAGTTGTTGATGGAGTTGGAGCAGAAGACCGGTGCCCGGATCGGCGAGCAGCAGTTCGCGGAAGCCCGTACTGTGGCGGATCTGGCAAAACCGCGGACCGGTCCCCAGCCGTCGGCACCGGCAGCGGACCCGTTTAAGTTTCCGAGTTGGAGCCGGGCGTGGCCCGCGCGGTTGGTGCGGCGCATCGTGCTGCCGACCTTTATCCTGCCCCTCGCCCGCCTGTTTGCATGGATCCGTGTGGAGGGCTTGGAGAACTTGGAGGGCATTCAAGGCCCGGTAATTTTCGCGTCCAACCACCAGAGCCATTTCGACGTGCCGTCAATTCTTTGGGCCCTGCCCGCTGCGTGGCGGTACCGTGCCACGCCGGCCATGGCCAAGGAGTTCTTCGACGCCCATTTCCATTCCCACAGACATAGCTGGGCTGCGCGGTTCCGTAGCGGGCTGAGCTATTTTCTCGCGTCGCTGGTGTTCAACGGATTTCCCCTGCCGCAACGCGAGGCTGGTGCCCGCGATGCTCTGCGCTATGCCGGGGAACTGCTGGGCGAGGGGTACTGCATCGTGATCTTCCCCGAGGGCAAGCGAACGGTGGATGGCGGGATATTCCCGTTCCAGCCGGGGGTGGGAATGCTGGCGTCGAGGTTGCGCGTGCCAGTGGTTCCTGTCCGGCTGGAAGGGCTGGACAAGGTTCTCCACAGCACCGCGCGCATGGCCACGCCGGGCAGGGCGGTGGTGAAGTTCGGAGCGCCGATCAAACTAGACGGCGAAGACTACGCGGGTTTGGCCAAACAGGTGGAGGACGCGGTCCGGCTGCTCTAACCAGCCGGACCGCGTCCTGAGTTCTACTCCAATGCAGCCGGTGCCGCTGCGGGTTTCCGTTGCGGGAGGATGCTCCGCAGATCCTTGTCGGCGGGGATGGTGACCGTAAAAAAACCCATCATCATTTCCTCCCAGCTCTGGTCGCCCCACTTGACCACTTTGGTGGGGTCGGGATTGTTCGGGTTGTTCGGCGAGTTGTCGAAGTGGGCCACGCACTCAATGCGGGAGCCGGCCGGCATCACGATTTCCCTGGCAGGATTGTAATTCAGCTGCCACGCGAAATCGTACTTGGGCACGCTGAGCAGAACTTCGCTTTCGCCGGTCGGATAGACGGCCTTGAATAGGAAATCCTTGCCCCTCAGGTGCATGTGTGGTGCCAGAAAACCGATTTTCGTCTCAGCGCCGAATTCGAACGACGATTTCACTTCGTAGTTGCCGTCGCCAGCGGGAATCGCGAACCGGTTATTGGTGGCGGAGACAGTGTAGACACGCTCCGTCACGGGGGTCTTTGCGAACACCAGTCCCACTGAAGATGTGTCGGTTCCCGGCTTCCCGTTGGCGGTGTAGTGGACTTGGAGGATCACGTCGGTTCCGGCCTGTACCCGCATAGCGCGACCTTCGGGAAGGATACTGGCGGGCGAACCCGGCGCGTACCCGACCAAAAATTCATTCGGCCCGCTTTCGCCCTTCTGCGGAACGTACGGAATGCCCGGTTGGGCACCCTTCAGCCATCCCGAGCCCTTTGGGCGCAAATAGGCGATCACGTGGTGTACCAGTGTCCGGTTGCCTGGGCGGACTTCGGCGGACTGGACCCACTTGTCCTCGGTCAGGTTGAGGGGAACGAGAATGTATTGGTAGTCAATGGTGCCGGTCGCCGGAATTTCGTACGGCTTCGACATGGCGACCGTTAGGTCGGGCTTGCCGATATTCCAGCCTTCGAGGAAGGCTACGGGCTTGGGAAGGTCCTTCGGATTGCCCTCGGGCGCGCCGCCATTGGCCCACGCGACGATGGTATCGATGTCTTTGCTTCCCATCGTGCGGTCGTTGGCGAACTGGCCGACGTGGGGGTCGGCAAACCATGGCGGCATCTTGCGCGTCTGCACGGCTTCCTTGATCGAGGAGGCCCATGGCCGCGTGTCCTTGTAGGTGAGGAGCGAGAACGGCGCGGCCTCGCCGGGACGGTGGCAGGACTGGCAATTCTTTTGGAGGATGGGCGCGACGTCCTTGTTGAAGGTGGGCGTGGCTGCAGCTCCGAGTCCGGCTGCGAGCGCGGCGGTGGCGATGATTCGGCAGGCGCGTTGGGGCAAAATCGTTCCTCTCAGAGCCAGTATAGCGGAGTTTTTGGACGTGGCGGAAACACAGGTCATAATGGACTCATGATCAGAACTGGCTTACTCTCCGCTACTCTCCTGCTCCTCGCCGTGGCCGCCCCAGCCGCCGAGCGGAAGCTCGGCAAGCCGCTTTCCGGTGGTACCCCTGTGACGCTGCAAGCTCTCTACACCGATGCCGATTCGAAGGTTGGCAAGACGGTGCAGGTCAAAGGCAAAGTCGTCGAAGTCTGCGAGATGGCCGGATGCTGGATGAATCTGACCGATGACAAGGGCAATATGCTGCGGATCAAGGTTGAAGATGGCGTCATCGAGTTTCCGAAGGACTCGGTAGGCAAGACAGCCATCGCCGAGGGCATTCTGGAAAAGCGGCAGATGACTCGTGATCAGTTGATCGAGCAAGCCAAGGAAGAGGCACAGGAGTCCGGGCGCAAATTCAATCCCGCGTCTATCAAATCCGGGAAGACGGTCTACCAGATTGCGGGCACCGGGGCCGCGATCCTCGACTAGCGTGTACGGTAGCCCTCGCGGGCGCGGACGGTGAGGGATTTGTCAGACACCACGACGGAAATCTTTCGCAGGGCACCATCCCGTTCGACCCGTTTGGGCACATACGCCAGAACGTAATACTCACGACCGTCGACAATCGCAGTGCGAAGGTTTTTGAGCATGTCGTTGTTCTGGTGGAAATAGATTCCGCCGGTTGCCGCCGCCAGTTGGGCGAGACCGCTGCCATTCTGGAATTCCACGGAGGCTTGTCTCCGGTCCAATTCCGACAGCATCGAGCCGCCCCGGTTTCTCGCCGAACTGCCGCCAGCACCTGAGTTGCTGGCGTCCGACGATCCTCCCCCCGAAAAACCGGGTACGGACAGGCCACGGGAATCAATCGAGTGGATGGTGATGTTCCGCTTTACAGCAACCTCCAGTGCGTCGAGCAACGCCGGTTCCATCCTCTCCGTCGTGGGGAATTTGAATTCGGAATAGTTTGGTAGGTAAGCCCCGGCGACGCTGTAAAACTCCTCGCCGGGTTGGAGGCTGAACCCGTCGGAGATCAGGAGGAGCGTCCGGTCGGTCGGGACGCGTCCTAGTTCCACTAGCAGCCCTTTCAGGCTCTGGAGGAACTGGTGGGTCATTACGGCGGTCTGTTCCGCCCTGGCATTGACTTCCTGGCGCAAATCCTGTCGCTCGGGGTAACAGGTGGCGGTTCTCGCTGAAGGTCCACACGGACATTTCCGGCAAAACTGCTCCATCCGCAACCGCATGTTGTTGACTTCGATGGCCATCGCCTGTGCGTCCGCACCATGGAACACACTGGCGAAGGTACTGCCCTGGATCTTGGCGAGGATCTTGGCTGGGTCCGGGGTCGCCGTCTGGATGACGCGGAGTTGCCGCCCGAGATCGATCAGTACAAACTGGGCACCCGTATCCCGCTCCTTCCGGAATAGGGTTTCCAACGCGTCGCGCACTCGACCGAAATTGGCGAAGGTGGAATGGAGGGTGTCGAAGCAGAGAATGTAGGTTCTGCCGGGGGGCTTGGTCGCTCCGTTTGCGGTTTGCGGCCCCGCTCCGGCGGAAAGGGTGTCGGCTTCCACCGTCATTCCGGAGGTTTCGGTCCCGAATGCCACGATGTCCTGTTGGACGCCATCCTCGAAAATATGAAAGTCCGACGCCTTCAATCCCGCCGCGTGGTGTCCCTTCCTATCCGTGACCACCACGGGAACAACCACTTGCTGAACGTCCACTTGGATCGTGGCAACGCCCGTGCCCGGTTCCTGGGCGGCAATGGGCAGGGCGGCGGTGAAGAAAACCGCCGCCCACGCCGTCGGAAATCTACCGCTCGTGCGGATCCTCAAGGTACGTGTACCCGTGCAGGCCTTCCTCATAGAACCGGACCAGCCGACCGGCCTCCTCGTAGCCGAGCAATCCTTCGCGCACGGCGGATTCCACATCGCGGCGCAAACGCGTGACCAGCGATTCGGTTTTGAACTGCACATAATCCAGAACCTCCCGGACCGTGTCTCCCTTGATCACCTCGTCCAGCATCACTTCGCCGGAAGGGCTCAGGCGCACGTGCACCGCGTTTGTGTCGCCGAAGAGATTGTGGAGGTCGCCCAGAATTTCCTGGTATGCTCCGACGAGGAACGCTCCGAGGTAGTAGTTCTCGCCGTTGAATTCGTGCAGCGCGAGCGACTTCTTCACGTCCCGGCGGTCGATGAACTGATCCACCTTGCCATCGGAATCGCAGGTGATGTCGCCCAAAACCGCCGGATGGGTCGGCTTCTCGTCCAGCCTGTGGATCGGCATGATCGGGAACAGCTGTTTGATCGCCCAGCTGTCCGGCATGCTCTGGAATAGCGAGAAATTGCAGAAGTAGGTGTCGGAGAGCAACGCGTCCAAGCCCTCGAGTTCCTCGGGGAAGAAGTCGAGTTCCTTGGCCATCTTCTGCACCTTGCGCAGGATCGCCCAATAGAGGTTTTCCGCAAGGCAGCGCTGGTTGATGGGAAGATACCCCAAGCTGAACAGGTTCAGGGCGGAGTCCAGAGCCTGCTGGGCGTCGTGGTAGGCCTCCAGCATGTTGCGCGCGTTCACGGACCGGTAGGTTTCCTGCAGATCGATCAGCGGTTGTTCGGGGTCGTTTGGAAGTTCCTGCGGCGCTTCTTCCTCACCCAATCCCGAGACTCCGAGCACATTGAAGACAAGTGCGCTGTGATATGCAACCGTGGCCCTCCCAGACTCGGTGATGATCTTGGGATGCGGGACGCTGGCCTCGTCGCAAACGTTTTGCGCGTGGTAGATGACGTCGTTGGCGTATTCCTGGAGCGTGTAGTTGACGCTGGACTCGAAATCGGTCTGCGAACCGTCGTAGTCGATACCGAGGCCGCCGCCCACATCGAGGTATTCGAGTCCGGTTGCGCCCTCGCGCCACAATTCCGTGTAGAGTCTGGCGGCCTCGTTAACCGCCCCCTTGACTTGGCGGATGTTGGTGATTTGGCTGCCCAAGTGGAAGTGGAGGAGCTTCAGGCAGTCCGACATGCCGTGCGATTCGAGTTCGCGAAGCACCTTCAGCACTTCGGTGGTGCTGAGGCCGAACTTCGAGCGGTATCCACCCGACGACTTCCAGCGCCCGGAGCCCCGGCTCGCTAGTTTTGCCCGGATGCCGATGGTGGGGCGGACTCCCACCTTCTGGGCGTACTTGATGATGAGGCCCAGCTCGGTGTATTTTTCCACGACGGGGATGATCTGGCGGCCGATTTTTTGGGCCAGCATCGCCATCTCGATGTACTCGTCGTCCTTGAAGCCGTTGCAGATGATCGGGGTTTCGTTGTCGGCCAGTGCCATCACTGCCAACAGTTCCGGCTTGGAACCGGCCTCGAGTCCGAACCTGTACTGCTTGCCGAATTCGAGAACCTCCTCGACCACTTGGCGTTGTTGGTTGACCTTGATCGGGTACACGCAGCAATAGCCGCCGTTGTACTTGTGCTCCCGGATGGCCACATCGAAGGCCTCGTGAATTTCACCCAGCCGGTGCTTGAGAATCTCGGCGAAACGGACGAGTATCGGCAGGGAGATTCCACGCAGGACCAACGTATCGATCAACTGCTTCATGTCGATGGACCGGGTAGGGTCCTTCTCGGGGTGCACCAACACGTGCCCCTGTTCGCCCACTGAAAAATAGCCCTTCCCCCAACTAGGGACGTCGTAGAGCTCGCTTGCGTCAGCGGTTGCCCAGCGGTCGGACGGATCAAGCGTGGTGTTGCCTTTGCGGCCGTTCTTTTCCAACTTTTATGGAACCTCGTTCGGAGTAAATGGAGTGTGGCGGAATCCGGTCCGCCCTATCAGTGTCCTTCGGAAGGATGCTCCAGGGCAAGGGAAATTTCACCCCGGCGGACTGTCATCAAATTGTTACGGCCATGCTTGTTAGAGTGTCAGCACGAAGGCAACGACATCTTCTTTTTCCTGTTGGGTAAGCCGGTTCTCGAAGGCCGTCATCTCTGCCGGACCATTGTTCACCACGTCGAGGATTTTCTCCCGTGTCGCGGCCTTGCCATCCGGGAGTTTGCCGTTCCGGATACCTTGGAGGCCGGGGCCCGTGACTTCCTCACGGCTGTAAGCGTCGTGGCAACGCTCGCAGTTCTGTTCGAATACGAGCCTTCCCCGGGCTGGATCGCCCTTCGGGGTGGGTTTGGCCGGCACTGTTTGGCCGAGGAGGACTCCCGCCGCCGCAATTAAGGGACAGAGCGCGGCGCTCATGATCGGATTCCAGCAGTGTTGGCTGATTCTTGTCATGGCAGCAGCGCTCCTTACATGTCGAACGGCTAGTATTTAGGCACCGAGGAATCGACAGTGTCGCTCCACTTGGTGATGCCGCCAGTCATGTTGCGGACCTTCGCGAAGCCGTTGGCGCGGAGCACATCGCACGCCTTGGCGCTTCGGCCGCCCATTTTGCAGTGCACTACGATGTCGTCGTCGGGATTCAGCTCCCCCAACCGCTTGCCGACATCGGCTAATGGGATCAGGACCGAGCCGGGGATCCGGGCGATTTGGAACTCGTGGGGTTCGCGGACGTCGACCAGTACGAATTTTTCGCCGTGATCCTGCTTGGCCTTCACTTCCTTCGGTTCGATGTCTGTGTTCACGTTGGGTGCCTCGGTTGGTGCTGGTTGCGACGGAATGCCGCAGAACTGGTTGTAGTCGATGAGCTTGGTGATGGAGCGGTGGTCGCCGCAAACGGGGCACTCGGGATTTCGGCGCAGTTTGAGTTCCCGGAACTTCATCCCGAGCGCGTCGTACAGCATGAGTCGACCGATCAGTGAATCCCCGATGCCCAGAATCAGCTTCACTGTTTCGGTTGCTTGGATTAGTCCGACAACACCGGGGAGGATACCGAGCACGCCGCCTTCCGCGCAACTGGGGACCAGCCCGGGAGGTGGCGGTTCCGGGTACAGGCAACGGTAGCAGGGACCACCCTCGGTGGCGAAGATCGTGGACTGGCCCTCGAAGCGGAAGATGGACCCGTAGACATTCGGCTTCTTCAGCAGAACGCAGGCATCGTTGACGAGGTACCGGGTTGGAAAATTGTCCGTGCCGTCCACGACGATGTCGTAATCCTTGATGATGTCCAGTGCGTTCTCGCTGGTGAGAGCGACTTCATGCCGGTCCAACTGGACGAACGGGTTAATGTCGCGCATGGACTCCATGGCGGAATCGATCTTCGGCTTGCCAACGTCCTTGGTGCCGTGGATGACTTGGCGCTGGAGGTTTGTGAAATCGACAACGTCAAAATCAACGAGCCCGATCCGTCCTACGCCGGTCGCCGCCAAGTAAAGCGCGAGAGGTGCGCCGAGTCCGCCGGTTCCCACCAAGAGTACGCTGGCACCCTTGAGCTTGAGCTGGCCCTCCATGCCGACTTCCGGCAGGATCAGGTGGCGGCTATAGCGAAGGACTTCGTCGTTTGAAAGCGTTACGGCTGGCGGATTCGCGCCGGTCTGATGAGCTTCAGCCGACATGTGCGCCGCCCGCGATGCTGGGAACGATCGAAAGGGTGTCGGAATCAACCACGGGCGAGGCGTCCTTCTTGATGTAACGGATGTCCTCGTCGTTCAAGTAGACGTTTACGAAGCTGCGGAGCTTGCCTTCGTCGTTGTAAAGGTTTTTCTTCAAGTCGGGGAAGCGGGTCACCAGAGCGGTGAGGACCTCGCCGACAGTGGCACCGGCAAATTCGACGGTGGACTGCTTCTCAGTGAACTGGCGAAGCGGGGTTGGGACTAGGATACGGGCCATGTTAGTTCTTCTTTCTCGGCGTGGGTTTGTTCCGCGTTGGGCAGCCAACTGTTGGCATGGTCGAAAACGCCGTTCCGGATGGACAGAACGACGAACGAGTACCAAGGGCAGGAATTCTTGAGGTCGGTTTCGGAGAAGTACGCTCCGCAATCGGGGTGGGAATGGTAAATGCCGATCAGCTCGAGGCCGCGTGCGGCGGCTTCGCGGTCGGCGCGCAGGAGGTCTTCCTGGCGAAGCTCATACCGGGCCCGTTGGGAGCCAGCGGAGGCGTTGTCCAAGGCCATAGCGACGGTGATGGTCTTGGTGTCGCCGTCTGAATTGCCGAGCATGGCACCGCAGCATTCGTTGGGGTAGGCAGCCTGCGCGTGGTTGACCATCTCGCGCCACGGGCCGCGTTCAATGTGGATCATAAAGTTGTTCGGATCAGTCCGCGTCGTCCCAGAAATGTTCGCTGAGGTATTTGTCCGCTCCATCGCAGAGAACCGTGACGACTACGCCCGCCCTTCCGGCTTCGTGAAGCTCCTTGGCGATGTTCAGCGCAGCTTGGACGTTGCCTCCCGCCGAGACTCCAACCAGCAAACCTTCCTCGCGGGCGAGGCGCTTCACCATGCGGTGGGCATCCTCGGTTTCCACCCAGATGTTGCGGTGTGCGACGGTGTCGTCGTAGATCGAGGGGACGATGGCCGTGGGCATGTGCTTTGTGCCCTCCAGGCCGTGGAAGCCCGTGGAGGGCTGGGCGGAGATGCACTCGACGCCCGGCACATCCTGCTTGAGTCTGCGCGATGTCCCGATGAACGTGCCGCTTGTTCCAAGCAAGGCCACGAAGTGTGTGATTCGGCCTTGGGTCTGTTCGATGATTTCGGGGCCGGTGGTCTTGAAGTGCGCCTGCCAGTTGGCGGGGTTGCTGTACTGGTCGGGGTAGAAGTATTCGTCGGGGTTTGCCGCGTAAATTTCGCGCACGTGCCGGATGGCGCCGTCGGACCCTTCACCTCCCGGAGTCAGTACAAGGTCCGCCCCGTAGGCCTTCAGAATACGTTTGCGCTCGGGAGAGGCGTTCTGGGGAAGGCAGAGCTTCACCTTGTATCCCTTTGCCGCGCAGATCATTGCGTAGGCGATCCCGGTGTTCCCGCTGGTCGAATCGATGAGCGTGATGCCGGGGCGGAGCCTGCCGGTTCGCTCGCCTTCGAGGATCATGTTGAGCGCCGGACGGTCCTTGACCGATCCACCGGGGTTGAAATACTCGGCTTTGGCGTAGACCTCGACGCCCGGAAATGCCGCAGCTACCCTGTTGAGCCTGATGAGCGGGGTTTTTCCGATGTGGTCCGTAAGACTGTGGGCCGTTGGCATACGCTGCTGGGGAAAGGGAACTATCCCTATCTTATACTGGGATTCCATTCGGAGGGTGGAGGATTCATGCGTCGGTTGTTGATCCGTCCGGGAGCAATCGGGGATTTCATCGTGAGTCTGCCCGCCATGGAATCACTTCGGGGCACGTACACGGAAGTGTGGTGCGCGGGGCAGAATGTGCCTCTGGCAAAGTTCGCCGATTGCACCCGCTCCATCACCGGGGTCGGCCTGGACCGCGTCGGCTTTCTGGACGCCGACGATGTTGTCGCCCGGCTGCGGAGTTTCGATTCAGTAGTTTCTTGGTACGGAGCCAACCGCGCGGAGTTCCGGGCACTCATGGCGGATTTGGGCATCCCCGTCCAGTTTTTGCCAGCGCTGCCCGACGGGACCTGCCATTCGGTGGACTTCTACAACCGGCAGGCACGGAAGCTGGGTGGCCAGCCTATTCGGTTTCCAAAGATCGACGTGCCCAAATCGCCCCGCACGCATGCCGTGATCCATCCCTTCGCCAGCGCCATGGCCAAGCGGGCTCCGATGGAACTATTCCAGCGTGTGGCGACCGGTCTTTCCGAACACATGCCAGTGCACTGGACCTGCGGGCCCGAGGAGTTGTTGCCCGGCGCGGTACGCTTCGAGGACTTGCACCAATTGGCGGTTTGGCTAGCCTCTGCGAGGGTGTTCGTCGGAAATGATTCCGGCATCTCCCACTTGGCCGCAGCAGTGGGAACGCCTGTGGCGGTGTATTTCCGGACATCCGATCCCCGTGTTTGGGCACCACGGGGCTCGGCTGTGCACGTCATGCAACTGCCGAGCGAAAAACGTCCGGCGCCACCCGATTTATGGTTGGATACCGTGCCGGGAAACCGGCGCCGGACGGGCCTGCACTAATGCACCAGGCTCGAAAGACCGCGAAGCTCTTGCAAGGTCAGGACGTCCTCGATCTTGAGCAGAATCTTCACGGAACCCTTGAATTTGGCGATGCCGAGGACGAACGGGGTCTCCACACCTTCGCCAAAATCCGGTGGATCCTCAATGTCGGCTGCGGCGATGGTGAGGACTTCCGACACTCCGTCTACGATGAGTCCGATCATGGATTGGTCCCCCTCTTGGACAATTTGCACAACTATGATGCATGTTTGCTCGGTGAACGGAGTATCCGGAAATGAGAATTTAAGCCGCAGGTCGACGACCGGGATGATCTTTCCGCGCAGGTTCAATACCCCCTTGAGGTGCGCGGGGGTGCCAGGCACACTGGTGATGTCCTGAACACCCATGATCTCTTTCACTTTCAGCACCGGGATGCCGAATTCTTCCTTGCCCAGTTTGAACGTCAGGTATTTTCCAGCCCTGGGGTCGGTCATGGGCGGCGCCGAGACCAAAGGCCTTTCGATTGTTTGAGCCGTCATCTGGCTGTACTATCGGCGGAAAGGGCGGTGGACTTTAGGGCGGGTGAAGGAATTTCGTCGATTCGTTTTGCGTTGTCGGGGTGACTATGCCCCGCCTTTTCGCTTGGACAGCCTGGCAAGCGTGGCCAACTGCGCCAGATGCTGCCGCAACGGCCGTGCCGGAGTCCCCCATACAGGCTCCCCGGCGCGCACAATCTTGGAAGTGAGGATTCCGGCGCCCGATCCGACCACCGCGCGCGATTCGATGCGGGCTTTGTCGCCAACACCAACTTGACCGCCGACAACCGCGTAATCGCCGATGGTTACGCCTCCGGCGAGACCGGTCTGTGCGGCGATCACGACATGTTTGCCAATCCGGCAGTTGTGGGCGATGTGGACCATGTTGTCCAGCTTTGTGCCTGTCCCGATGACCGTCACGCCCAGCGCCGCGCGGTCGACGCAGCTATTGGCCCCGATCTCCACGTCGTCTCCAATTTCAACCGTGCCGACCTGCGGCACCTTCTGGAACCGACCACCGGAAAATTCAAAGCCAAAACCGTCCGCGCCGATCACGCAGCCGGAGTGCAGCACGCACCTCGCCCCTATCGAAACGCGGTCATGGATGACAGCCAGCGGATGGATGCAGCCGTCAGCCCCAACGACGACCTCCGCCCCAATACTGGCGCCGTGAAGGATTCGTGTCCGGGCACCGATCCGCGAATCCGGTCCAATCCTGACGCCGGGGCCAATCTCGGCGGTGCAGTCCACCACGGCGGTTGGATCCACGAATGCAGCTGGATGGATCCCTGCGGCAGGTGCAGCCTGCGGGTACAGAATGCCCAGCGCCACCGCAAAATGTGCTCTTGGCTGCGGGGATTCAATCACGGCCTGACCTTCGGCTGGCTCATATCCGGGAGGTACGACGACGGTTCCGGCCTTCGAAGCCCGTCCCGCATCAAAATACTTCGCCGAACCGACGAACGACAACTGCTCCGACGCCGCGTCAACCAATGCAGCCGCACCGCACACGACCCGTTCACTTGGCCCGCAGCAGTTCAAGCCTAGTTTCGCGGCGAGCTCTCCGGCAGTTAACCGTATCAATACACTCCGTCTCCAGACACTATGATACTTTCTAATCCAGAAGGTGATTTCGATGTCGAACAACACGAGACGGGAATTTCTGGCCACCGCCGCGCTTGCGGCCACTGGAACCGCCCTTGCGGCACCGGCAAAACGGGCCGCGACGGATCTGGTCACCCTTGGCAAGTCGGGCGTAAAGGTTACCCGGCTGGCTCTTGGCACTGGTACGAACAACGGTCGGGCGCAGCGGGAACTGGGCCAGGAGGGATTCACCCGTCTGGTGCGGCATGCCTACGACCGCGGCATCCGGTTCTTCGAAACCTCGGAAACGTATCCGGGGATGCAGGAGATGCTGGGTATCGCCTTGAAGGGTCTCCCGCGCGAATCCTACACGCTGATGACCAAGTACGGAACGCCTCCAAAGGGTGATCCGGCACCGGTCAAGATTGACACTTTTCGGAAGCAGTTGCAGACGGATTACCTCGACATCCTCCTGATTCACTGCATCCGCCCTCCATCATGGGAGACCGACTACGCCCAGTTGAAGGACCACTTCTCCGAGGCCAAGGGCCGGAAAACGATTCTTTCCCACGGCGCATCCATCCACGGACTGCCAGCCTTGCGCACGATTCCCGGCAACTCCTGGCTCGACATCGCCATGATTCGGATGAATCACAATGGCACCCGCATGGACGTCAACAGCAGCCAGGATCAGAATGTTCCGGGGGACGTGGACGAGGTTGTGGCGCACACCAAGAAAGTCCACTCCGAGGGGCTCGGCGTGATTTCGATGAAGTTGTGCGGCGAAGGCCGGTTCACCAGCTTTGAGGATCGCGACAAAGCCATGCGCTTTGCCATGAACCTGGGGTGCGTGGATGCGGTGACGATCGGCTTTACTGCGGTGGAGCAGATCGACGAGACCATTGACCGCATGGCGCGGGTCATGAACGCCTAGCGGGCTAGAACCGCAAACCTACACGCCACAGCGAATAGGCGCAGGCCTGGCGGAACAGCAGCCACGCGCGCCGCGCGGCTGAAATTGACTCGGATTCGCTGGGCGGCGGTTCGCGGGGCGAGGTGTAAACGGTGAATCCCTGCAGCTGCAGGATTCGCTTGACCCTGTAGACGTGGTAGCCGTCGCTGACAACGATGCAGGATCTGAGGCCCATGCTGCGGAAAATTTCCCCGGCGGCCGCGAGCGAATGGGCCGTGGAGACGCCTTCATCCTCGACGATGACGGATTCCGCTGGGACACCGCGGTCGATCAAATAGGATCGGCTCACGCCACCCTCGGTAAACACTGGATCCCCCCCTGCACCGCCGGTGGTCATCACAAATGGGGCCAGGTGTTGCCGGTAGAGTTCGATCGCGTGGTCCAAGCGCCGTTTCAGGACAGGGGAAGGGTGGCCACGGTACTCGGCGGCGCCCATCACCAGAATCACGTCGGCCGGTTGCGCATCGTCGCGCATGCTTTCGCGGCCCATACGGACCGAAAGAACCGTCAGGTAGGCCAGCACTCCAGTGGCCAGAAACGCCGCGAGCACGGCAACCGCGCGTATTGGCTGCGTTATCCTGATGACGACATTGTAACGAACACTACGGCCATTTCAGGAGTCCACCGCATGCGTTTCGTCCGATACACCGCTTTCTACCTTGCCGCGCTTTCCCAGCTCCAGGCACAAAGTGCCCCGTCCAACCCTCCGGCTTCCGCAGGGGGCAAGGTCACGAAGGCCAATTACGAATTGGCCAGCCGTTGGACGGCATCGAAATCCGGGAAGATCATCTTCGATGTGGCGGTGACGCCGCACTGGCTGGAGGATGGCGACCGCTTTTGGTACGTCTATGAAAATTCCAAGGGCCGCCGGTTTCTGTTGGTGGACCCCGCCAAAAAGACCAAGAACCTGGTTTTTGATCCAATCTTGATGGCTGCGGAGTTGACCAAGGCCACCGGCCTGCCGTACGACTCCCAGCATCTGCCCATGCGCACTTTGAAATTCGTGAAGGCCGACTCGGCCATCCAATTCGACGTCACGGTTCCCAAGGACGCTGTCATACCGGGCGAGAAAAAGCCGACAGGCTCCGATGCCACGAAGGATCCGGCGAAGTCTGCCGGTACTCCATCCGATCTTGACGATTCAGACCCGCAGCAGCGCGCCGGCGGCGCGGCTGGCCAATCAGGTGCGGCTGCAACCACCAAGACCCTAACCTTCGAGTACAATCTGGCCGCCAACAAGTTGATCTTGCTCGATGAGAAGCCCCCAGCCAAGCCGCGCTGGGCGTCGGTTTCGCCGGACGACAAGTTCGTCGTCTTCTCCCGCAACCACAACCTTTGGATGATGGACGCTGAGAACTTCGCGAAGGCTAAGAAGAAGGCCACCGACCCGACCATCAAGGAAATCCAAATCACCACCGACGGCGTGGAGGACTTCAGTTACACAGCCCGAGCCAACGCCGGGGCTGACCAACAGCTCCAGGAAGGCGAACAGCAGGAGCAGCAAACGGATTCCACCGACAAGAACGCAAGGGAGCGGTCGATCCCGATCTCCTGGTCCCAGGATTCGAAGAAATTCGCCCTAGTACGCCGGGACCAGCGCAAGGTCGCGAAGCTGTGGGTGATCAACTCGTTGGCGAATCCGCGTCCCAAGCTGGAAACGCAGCCTTATGCGATGCCGGGCGAGGCCGAACAGCCGATGGAGCATATGGAGGTCTTCGACGTTGCCAGCCATGATCGACTGGCGGTGAAGGCGGAACTTTGGCAGGATCAGGCGCTCGGGCTCGCGGCGGCTCCGGCTTCGGGACGTGCGCGGGAAAAAGAGAAGACGGAGTCTCTCTGGGCCGCGCCGGGATCCGACAAGCTTTACTTCTCGCGCATCAGCCGCGACTTGCACCGGCTCGACCTTTGCGTTGCCAACACCGCCACCGGGGAGGTGAAGGCCGTCATCTCGGAGCGGATGAATGTCTATATCGACATTACGCCCTCGGCTGCCGGCGGACAGGGCGGGTTCCCTCTCTGGTTGTTGAATGGCGGGAGCGAGATCTTGTGGTGGTCCGAGCGCGACGGGTGGGGACACTACTACCTGTATTCCGCCGACGGCACCTTGAAGAACCAAGTTACAAAGGGCGAATTTGTGGCCGAGCAGGTGACCGGCGTGGACCAGAAGAACCGCGTGCTGTACCTGACGGCCAATGGCCGCGAGGAAAACGAGGACCCCTACTATTTCCACGAGTACAGCGCGCGGCTGGACGGCTCCGGGATGAAGATGTTGAGCGGCGGCGATGCCAACCACACGATCACCATGTCGGATACCGGGCGCTATTTCCTCGACACTTATTCGAGGGTGAATTCCATCCCCGAATCCGTACTCTACGATGCATCCGGGGCCAAGATCCTGGACTTGGAAAAAACGGATATGTCTCGGGCGCTGGAGGCAGGGTTCAAGTTCCCCGAACCTTTCATGGTAAAGGCGGACGACGGCATGACGAATCTCTACGGCGTGATGTACAAGCCGTTCGACTTTGACCCCTTGAAGAAATACCCTGTTATCGCCTATGTCTATCCGGGTCCGCAGACGGAGTCTGTAACCAAGCAGTTCTCTCCCAAAAACGCCAATGTGTCGCTCGCGAATCTGGGCTTCATCGTGATCGAAGTGGGCAACCGGGGCGGCAATCCGCAGCGTTCCAAGTGGTACCACACATTTGGCTACAACAACTTGCGGGACTACGGACTGGCGGATAAGAAGGCCGCGATCGAGCAGCTTGCCGCGAGGCATCCCTTCATCGACATTGACCGCGTGGGTATTACCGGACACTCCGGCGGCGGTTTCATGTCGGCGGCAGCGATGCTGATCTATCCCGATTTCTTCAAGGTTGCGGTGTCGGAATCCGGGAATCACGAGAACAACATCTACAACCGCTGGTGGAGCGAGAAGCACGACGGCGTCCGCGAGGTCACGGACAAAGACGGCAAGGTTCACTTCGAATACGACATCGACAAGAATTCGGAGATCGCGAAGAACCTGAAGGGCCACCTGATGTTATCGACGGGAGATATTGACGACAATGTCTCGCCTTCGAATACTATCCGCCTGATGGACGCGCTGATCAAGGCCAACAAACGCTTTGACTTTGTACTGATCCCGGGAGTGCGGCATGCCTACGCGGCCCGCGCCGAATACTTCCAGTGGCTGCGCGCCGATTACTTCTGCAAGTACCTGCTGGGTGATTTTGACCAGAGCGTGGACATGTGGGAGCTCAACCGCGAGAAACCGCAGGATAACAAGGTGCCGGGTGTGCCCCGTCCGGTGATTACGACTTTGACAACTACAACCACCACGTCGGGAACCAAGGCGGCGCAACAATAGTGCTCGAACAATTTACCAGTCCGGCCAATCCGTTGGTCAAGGAAGTCCGGCGCGCTGCGTCGAAGGGCGTGGCGACGTCCGATGGGCTTTGGGTGGCCGAAGGCATCCACTTATTGGAAGAGGCCCGCCGGAGCCGACTGGATGTTCCGGTCGTTCTTGTAGCCGAATCCGCCCGGAACCCGGAGGCGATCCGGGAGTTTGCCAAGAACGCACGCGTTCTGCGCTTGGCGGATCCGGTTTTCCGGGAGGTCGCGACGACCGAGAGTTCGCAGGGGGTCATCGCTCTGGTAAAGCCCCCGCAATGGTCGCTCGACGATCTATTCGGGGATCAGAGCTTGGTCATTGTGATGGATGGGATCCAGGATCCAGGCAATGCGGGGGCCATCGCACGCGCTGCGGAAGCCTTCGGTGCCACAGGTTTGGTCTTTCTGAAAGGCACAACGGGACCGCAGCAGCCGAAAACACTGAGGGCTTCGGCGGGGTCGTTGTTCCGCGTGCCGTTGGTGGCCGGAGCCAGCGTGGGGGAGGTTTTGGAGCTGATGGAGATGCGGGGCCTGGCCCTCTATGGTGCCGTGCCCTACTCGACTTCAGCGCGCCGCGCCGGCGATGCGGATTTGGCGATTCCGTGCGCCATAGCGATCGGCAGCGAGGGTGCGGGCCTTGGCCCACAATTGCGCGCAGTAGTCCAGGGAATCACAATTCCCACCAAGGGGGTGGAAAGCTTGAACGCGGCTGTATCGGCGGCTGTCCTGCTGTACGAGGCGAGCCGGCAGCGGGAGGCCGCTTGAGTCTTTTCGACGGGGACCTTTTCGCCGCTGCTACGGACTCCAAACGTCCGTTGGCGGACCGCATGCGTCCCGAAACCTTGGACGACTATGCGGGCCAGGAACACATCCTCGGCCCGGGAAAGCCCCTGAGGACGCAGATTGAGCGTGACCGGCTCACTTCGGTGATCCTGTGGGGGCCGCCGGGAGTCGGGAAGACGACCCTGGCCCGGATAGTTGCACGGATGACGAAGGGCGAATTCGTACCCTTCAGCGCAGTCCTGAGCGGCATCAAGGAAATCAAGACCGTCATGGCGGAGGCGGAGCGATTGCGTTCCCTCGGTCGGCGTACCATCCTGTTCGTGGATGAGATCCACCGCTTCAACCGTGCGCAGCAGGATGCCTTTCTTCCCTACGTGGAAAAGGGCGACATCGTGTTGATTGGGGCGACGACCGAGAATCCGTCATTCGAGGTCAACGCGGCGCTGCTTTCGCGGTCCAAGGTGTACATGCTGCGCGCGCTGACAGATGAGGAGATTGCCGCGCTGCTCGCCAAGGCGCTACCGGAGGTTGGAGCTGAGGCGGATCCCGCGGCTCTCGATGCGATTGCGGCCGCCTCGAACGGGGATGCCCGTTCGGCTTACAATTCGCTGGAAGTGGCCGCAGCGGCGGCGGAGTCGGGGCGGATCACCGAGGAGACGGTCGCGCAAGTGCTGGGCCGCAAGGTCCTGCTTTACGACAAGACCGGCGAGGAGCACTACAATCTGGTCTCGGCGCTGCACAAGTCGGTCCGGTCGAGCGACGTGGACGCGGCTCTGTACTGGTTGGCCCGGATGCTGGAATCGGGTGAGGACCGCATGTACATCGCGCGCCGGGTGGTGCGGATCGCGGTGGAGGATATTGGTCTCGCGGACCCGAGGGCGTTGGAGCAGTGCATGGCGATGCAGCAGGCCGTGCATTTCCTAGGGATTCCGGAAGGCGACCTGGCCATCGCCCAAGCCGTGATCTATCTGTCAATTGCGCCGAAGTCGGACGCGGGCTACAAGGCGCTGGGGGCCGTGTCTGATGAGGTGCGCAACGGGCGTGCGGAGCCTGTGCCCATGCACTTGCGGAACGCCTCGACCAAGGCAATGAAATCCTGGGGTTATGGGGCGGGATACCAGCATGCGCACCAATTTGCCGATGCGGTGAATGAGATGGAGTGTCTGCCGGAATCGCTGGCGGGCCGACGGTGGTACTACCCGACGGAACGCGGGGTTGAGAAGAGGATCAAGGAGCGGATCGAGGAGATCCGGACGCGCCGGGGCCAGCCGCTGTAGACCGGCCCCTTAGAGGCGCTAAAGCGCTGCGATCAGGCCGGCAGTGACGTCCGCTGTCCGGGCGTTGCCGCCCAGATCCGGCGTGTGCAGCGCTTTGTTCGCTGCCACCGTTTCGATCGCCCGCATGAGCCGGTCCGCCGCTGCCTGCTCGCCCAAGTGCTCCAGCATCATTTGCCCGGACCAAAAAGTTCCGATGGGATTCGCGATTCCCATGCCGGTGATGTCGAACGCGGAGCCGTGGATCGGCTCGAACATCGAGGGGAACTGCCGCTCGGGATTCAGATTCGCCGTCGGCGCGATGCCCATGGAGCCAGCCAGCGCAGCAGCTAAATCCGAGAGGATGTCGGCGTGCAGGTTTGTGGCGACAATGGTGTCGAGCGAACGCGGCTTCATCGTCATGCGGACCGTCATGGCGTCCACCAGCATCTTGTCCCAGGTGACATCGGGGAATTCCTTGGCGACCTCGGCCGCGATTTCATCCCACATCACCAAGCCGTTGCGTTGGGCGTTGGATTTCGTCACCACAGTGAGGAACTTCCGCGGACGGGCCTGCGCCGTCTGGAACGCAAACCGCATGATACGCCGGACTCCGGCGCGGGTGAAGATGGCCACTTCGGTGGCGACCTCCTCGGGATGTCCACGATGGGAGCGGCCACCCTGCCCGGCGTACTCGCCCTCGGTGTTTTCGCGGACGATCACCCAGTCGAGGTCGCCAACGCCGGCGTTGCGCAGCGGACTTTCGATGCCCGCTAGGATCCGCGTGGGGCGGACGTTGGCGTATTGGTCGAAAGGCTGGCAGATGGCGAGACGGAGTCCCCAGAGGGTGATGTGGTCGGGGAGGTCGGGCGCGCCGACGGAGCCGAAGTAGATTGCGTCAAAAGGCTTGAGCTTTTCCAGTCCGTCGGCGGGCATCATCAGTCCGGTGCCCTTGTAGTAGTCCGAGCCCCAGTCGAAGTGCTCGAACTCCAGCTCGAAACCGCCGTCTAGCGCCGCCAACGCGGTCAGTGCTTCCACGCCCGCCGCAACCACTTCCTTGCCGATGCCGTCTCCCGGAATCGCCGCAATCCTGTGCTTTCTCATCAACGATCATGATAGCGGGCTGGGCGGCCCGGATCGGTCCGCAGTGGAAATCTTTCCCGCCGTGTAAGTTTCCCTTTATTTGTTGCAATGGAATGTTGGAGAATAAGTGGTTGGCGGCGTGTAAGTTCGTGCCGACTCTTGATCTCCAGGCACAGAAACCCTCTCGAATCAACGCGTGGACATAGATAAGCGTATTCCATCCAGCGTTTTTGTCACTCGAAAAATATATTTTTTCGGCCTTGAAAACTATGTATTTTCGGTTGCGTCCTATGCTAAATTCCTCCTAGGAGAGTATCGAGCGTGACCAATCGGAGAATCTTGAACGTACTTGCCCTGGCTACGGCCTCACTGCTTCCGGGCGTTGTGCTTCCGGCTGCTGCCGGGAGTATTCCACTCGCAACACTGTCGCTTATCGCGGACTTTCCCGGGAACGGCTTGCAGGAGATGTCCATCCTGAACCAGACCGGGATGGTGAACGGCTGCAATGCGTTCTATTTGGTGTGCGACACTTTGGCGATCACGGACTGGACTCTTACCGTGACTTACACAAGCAGTTATTACAACTCCGTCGGGCCGTCACTGCCGAGCCCCTACACCGCACAATGGGCCTCCGTTGCTGACAACATACTTCCAACCGCTGCGTTTGCAATCGATTTCGATCTCTGCAACACCTTGGACGTCACAACCTGCCCATCGCCAACGACAGCAATTTCAATGATCGAGTTCCACGGAAGGATTGACCAATCATCCTTTACGATTTTCGACCAGGCATCCAATGGTGGCGCGGGTGGTCCGGGGCCGCTCTTCTTCGCGGACCAGGCCGTGGACATCATCTTTGTTCCCAGTGCGTCCTTTCCGTCCAGCACCTATGAGTCGCAGGATGGTTCCGTCGCCGACCAGAGTACAGTTCCCGAACCCGGAACACTCGCACTAACTATCTTCGGAACATTTGCCGTCGTGAGTCGCCGCAAACGGTAACTTACCTCGAACACACACACATCACCGCGTGCTCTCCCCGGTAACCAAACGGTCCGGGTTCGAGGGCGTGCGTCCAGAGAAAAAAGTAATAAGGAGTCCATCATGCGATTCGGAAAATTATTCTTGCAGCTGCTGCCGTGGGTCTGTGCCTCGGCGTTGTACGGTGCGGGCCCGCTTCCTCTTACGGTTCTCGCCCCAACCCCGGCGAGTCCGATTGCGGGCCAGTCCGTGAGCCTTCCCGTCCGCCTTCCGGTGGTTGGTGCCCTCACCGGAATCACCATCACAGTGACGCCGCCAGCCGGAAATGGCAACCCGGTTACATTTCCGGTCTCCATCAACGCGGCCTTGAATACCGGGCTCGCCAACCGGCCGATCGTTTTCACTCTGCCACAATCCCTTGCCACGTCCGCCACCATCGTCGGGGCGACATTCACCGTGCAGGGAACGGTGGGGCCCGATACTTACACCGGGTCGGTTGTCGTGAATATTTCCCCCCCACCATTGATCTCCAATGTCTCGCCGGGTGCGGGCGGGGTGGGAACCACTGTCGTCGTGAACATCAAACTCAAGAACACGGCATGGAATCCAGTTCCGGCGGGACTTGTTGCGCTGAATTTCACGCTGCCGGGCAACACCTCCTTTCCCGGCACCGTTACCGGATTCGCGGGACAAACAATCACAGCCACAGTCAACATTCCAGCCGCCGCTACCCCCGGCAGCTACACGGTATGCGCCACATTTGGTGTTTCAGTCTGCTCGGTGGGCGGGTTTATCGTGACCGCGACGCCCGCGCTGACTTTCTCATCTATCGCGCCGAACGTGGCGGCCCAATGCGGCACCAACATTCCCATTGGTGTGACAGGCGTCGGGACGCATTTCGTTTCGGGTGCCGGCCCGTCGGCCAATTTCGGCGATGGCATCACGGTCAATTCGGTCATCCCTACCTCCAACACGGCAGCCACAGCCAGTATCACCGTGGATTGCCTTGCCCCGGTCGGAGCCCGGACCGTTACCTTCGTTACCGGTGGAGAGTTCGCCGCTGCCACCAACGGTTTCACAGTCAGCAGCGGTACGGCGAAGGTGGGCACCGCCTTGCCTGCCACGGGAGCACAGGGCACCAATCTGTCCGTGGTCTTAACGGGTGTCGGAACTCACTGGGCCGTCGGCTCGGGCGGTACTACAGTGAATTTTGGCCAAGGGATAAACGTCGGCAACGTCACCGTGACCGGACCGGCCGCGCTGACGGCGTCGATTTCCATCAGTCCGACCGCCGACCTCGGTTTCCGGTCCATCACCACGAGTACGAACGGGGAAATCGCCAGTCTGGTGAACGGTTTTACGGTTACCCCTGTCGCCGCGCCGAAAATCCTGTCCGTGAGTACTACTACCGCACCACAGGGAACCGGCGCTCTGACACTGACAGTGAACACCTCCGGCACCACCTTTCTTGCCTCGCCACCCACATTCGATTTCGGCCCGAATATCACCGCGACTGTCGCCGCGATTCTCTCAAACACATCCGCCACTCTAACCTTGGCCATTGCACCCACGGCGACCGTTGGACCACGTACTGTGATCCTTTCATCGGGCGGTGTCAACATGAGCTTCAATTTCTCGGTGACGGCCAGCAGTGCGACCATCTCGGGCGTTACACCCGGTGTACTGGTTTCGGGGTCGAGTTTCAGCCTTACCGTGACGGGTGCCGGCACAAATTGGGCGCAAGGTGTCACCACCGCCTCATTCAGTGGAGGCACCGTGAATCGGGTGACCATTACGCCGCCCTCGTCCGCCGTGGTGGACGTCACGATCCCCCAGACGTCGAGGGGCAACGCGTCCTTCTCCTTGGTCACCGGCGGCGAGGTCGCCACTTTGACCGGAGGGCTGACCATTACGGGCTGTACACCCTCGCTTGCGCTGACGCCCTCCAGTGCCCAGGTCGGGAAGGCCACACTTGTGACGCTGACCACCTCATGTCTACCCATCGTCCCCGGGGCCTTCGCCACGATTGACGGGCAGGGCGTCAGTGTCGGCGCGCTCGCCCTCGGCGGTCCGGCGACTGCAACCTCTACCTTCACGGTCAACGCCACCGCGCCCGCAACCCCGGCCCAGCAGTGTTCCAACCGCGTTGTGACGCTGACAAACCCCGGGACCCCCGCGCAGGTGTTGACCGCGCCATTCTGTGTCACCAGTACGCCGGCAG
>CAITMP010000162.1 GCA_903893525.1 uncultured Acidobacteriia bacterium
ACCAGCTTCTTGCTGCGCCCCGCCGGGTCCACCACCGTCGACGAATTCCCCGCGTAGGAATAGGTCGTGGTGCCGCCCGACCCCGGCAGGTCCCGCGCGGCGATCCGCCCCAAGTCGTCCCACTTGTACGTCACCCACTGCGGGGCCGCACCCGGCGCATGCGCCAGCGAAACCGCTTTCACCCGGCCCACGGGACTCCCGGCCGACGCCGCATACTGGTAATCCACCACCCAGTGCGCGCCACTGGCGTCCGAGCCTTCAACCTTCAAGGGCCGCCCGAATCCGTCGTAAGTGGTCTTCCGGCTGCGCCCGTTGGCCGTGACCTCTTTCGTCGTCGGCGACACGCCGTAACGTATGCTCGCCGTGGCCCCGTCCGGATTGGTCACCGCCGCCACCCGCCCGAACGCGTCGTAACTCCGGCCCGCCGTGGCACCGTTCGGGCCAATCGACGCCAGCGGCCTGCCCACGCTGTCAAACGATCCTTGCACGCCGAGCCCAGGGTTGCCGTTCGGAGTCACCGTGCCCACGCGGGTATTGTTCGTTCCGCTGGCCGGAATCACGGACGCTTGGTACCCATTGCCGTCCTGCACCTGGCTCGCTGTCCCGGTCACGTCGTACTGCACCTTGCGGTAGACGCCGCCCGCCACGCTTTCGGTAACGTTGCCCCGCACCGTCGCGCCTGTCCCGAAATTGGTCGTGTCGTGTTCGCTCAAACCCGCCCGGCCCACCAAACCAGTTGTATCGTACTGGTTCTGCACCAGCGTAGTGGTGGTGCTCCCGTCCGAAACGGAAGACGTCACCAGCCGGTTGCGGATGTGGCTGTTCAGATATGCCGGGTCCGAAAGGAACGTGTTGCGCACTGTTCGCACCGGCGTCGAAGCGTTGCCGTACTCGTACTTCCGGTGCTCCAGCATGTTGCCGTACGAATCCACCACGTGCTCGGTCCGCGATGCGGCCGCGTGCGCCGTGCCCGGGTCCAGCGTGTGCACCACCGCGCCGGCATAGGCGATACCTTCCGCGGTCCGAGCCCACGTCACCCCCGAGGAACGCAGCACCTTGTGCCCGGCCGTCCGCTCTTCCGTTGTGGTCAGCAGCCCAAAGTTGGGCGAGGCAGCGTCGCTGACGAAGCCCCAATACTTTTCCGCGCTGCCGGGCTCGTTCAGCGTCATGCCGCTGTGGCCCGCCAACTTCCGGTCGCTGGCGTCCCGCTCGAACCGGAACACGTCCTTTGGATCGCCCCCTCCCGCTTGGGCGGTGCGGGTCGCAACCTCCCGGATGGACCGCCCGTCGTCGAAGCTGAAGGTGGCGTGACTCCACGACACCACCCCTCCATGCCCGACCTGGGTTGACTCCAGTTCGCCCGAGTTGTTGTAGTCGAAAGTCTGCTTCATCCCTGAAGCCAGCACAATCGACTGAAGGACGGACACGTTCCCCAAACTGGTATTCTTGTCAAACGGGGAAATCAATTGTTGCGTCGAGTAGGAGAAAATGCAATTCTCTTCTGTCCCAACCAAGCTGGAAATGGAAAGCAGCTTTGGCGCGGTTCCGCTGTCGTAGACAAACGCGTAGGTGCGCCGCCCGGCGGTCCCCGTCACCGCGCGGGCGTCCTGGATTTCTGAGATCCTGCCACTGGAGTTGATGGCGTGCGCCCCGCTACCCGTCAGGTAGCGCACCAGCACCTGGTTGCCATTGGTGTCCCGGATCGCTGTCGGGTAGAGGGTGCCCCCGTCTGCTTCACCCGGAGCCGAGACACACCCGAACACCCAGACCGTTCCGTCCGGCAACTTCAACGTCGCGGTAGGGGCATCCCAAGTCAGGAACAAGCCGTGGACGGAAGTCCATACGCTGCCGGATTGCTGCAGCACATGCTCGGCCCCGCTCCCGTCCACGAATGTGTAAACTTGGACCTTGCCTGCCGCGTTTTGGGGAACAATGCACCCGATTTGAGCCTTCCACCCAAACCCGCACCCCGCTTCACTGCCCAGTAACCGCGTCGTCGCGCCATCCTTGCGCCACATCTGCGAGTTGTAGCTGCACCGGACCACCACGGCCAAGCTCCGGCTGACCGAAGTCAGAAGCTGGATGGAGTAGTTCAGGTTACCGGAAAGCAGGTCTATCTGCTCGCCTCCCGCTCCCCAGTATGTCCCATTCGGGCGGACGCCGACGCGTCGGATGTCCACCCCTTCGGAGACCGCGGGGAGCCTGGTGATGCGGTGGACGATTTGCGCTCGGTTGCTCTGGTCGACGAGGAAGCCAGTGACGCCGTCGACCACCACCTCGCGGCTCGCGTCTGTGGAGGAGGCGATGCAGGGGAGGCTGCGCTTCATCGCTTCGAGGTAGACAAGACCGAAGCCTTCGCCGTTGGATGGCATGGCGAAAACCGCG
>CAITMP010000163.1 GCA_903893525.1 uncultured Acidobacteriia bacterium
TGGAGCCACAGCACGGGTCGACAATGCTCTGGAAGCTGAAGTTGGCAGCCGATAGTGGCAGAGCCAGCGCGGCAAGTGCGAAGGCGGACGTGAATGCGTTCATACTTTGGATAGCGGAAACGCCTCGCCATACAGGACACGAACCGAAAATTTCTTTTTTGCGACTGGGGGAGATAGAATCACGGGGTGAAACGTATTCAACTTCTCAGACTGGCAGTGCTCCCATGCATGGCCGTTTCCTGCGCGTTGCAACCCGGCTGGGGGCAGTTGGACAAGTTGGTCGGGGCAATTGGCAAGGCGGGAATCGGCAATGTTGGGGCGGGCGATTCGCGTGTCGCCGAAGCCCTGAAGGAGGCGCTGACCATCGGCACCGCCAATGCCGTCAAGCTGGCAGGCGCGCAGGACGGCTACTTCAAGAACGCATTGATCAAGATTGCGATGCCTCCCAAGCTGCGTCTGGCCGAAAAAGGTGTTCGCATGGTGGGCGGCGGACCGCAGGTGGACGCCTTTGTCCTTGGCATGAACCGTGCCGCCGAAAAAGCGGCACCGGAAGCTTCGAAGTATTTCAAGGATGCCATCCTCAAAATGACCTTCTCGGATGCCAAAGCCATCCTGAAGGGCGGGGATACGGCAGCTACTGATTTCTTCCGGGCGAAGACTTCGGCGCAGTTGGTGACAGCATTCCGCCCCCATGTGGAAGCGGCGATGGGCCAAGTCGATGTCGCACGGAAGTTGGAGGGCGTGTTGGACAGCACGAGAAAAGTGCCGTTCCTGAAGGCGGAATCGTTCGACCTCAATGACTACGTAGTGCAGCAGGCCGTCTCCGGACTCTTCACAATGGTCGGACAGGAGGAGAAGAAAATCCGCAAAGACCCCGCCGCCCAGGTGACCGGGCTCTTGCGCGAGGTCTTTGGATCCCGCTAGCGCTGGATCCGCTTTCCCTCCACCTTGCCGTTCCGAACGAGGCCCGAAGTTTCATTGATGACGGCCTGCACCTTGTCTCCGTCGAAGTGGAGCGCGAGGGTGTAGTGGTTGATATTCGACACGAAATTCAGGTCCAGCAGGAAATCCGTTTCTGAGGTCCATTTGCCCGTCGCTCCGGCCAGTAGTCCCAGCGGCCCCCACGGGCCGAGCCGATAGACTCCGTCAAGACCCACGGGAAACGAAAGGTCGGTGCCGAGGTATTTCACCTTCACCCGTGCCTCGACCTTGCCGTCGAACACGAATTGCAGGCCGTCGATGCGCGACGCGTTCCGGGGAAACTCCCACGCCGCCCCGGAAATCTTCGCGGCCAGCGGGGGAAGATCGGGTGTCGGTAACGGAGCCGGAGCCTTGGCGGCCTCCGCCACGCTCGCCTGGAGTCGCTTCACGGCGTCCGGGTTGTCCGGCAGCGCGGTGGATGATTTCACGGACGCAGCCACAGGAGGGCCCACCTCGGCCCCTGGGTAGCCAGCTCCCGTCACCACCACGATCATGTCCTTTTCGGCCCATACCGCCACCCGCTGGCCGCCCCGACCATTGCCCCCGAACTCGTCGTTGCCGCCCACCTTGTCCAACCACCACCCGTACCCGTAGCCCGAATTCGGCCCGCGTCCCGGATCGGCTTGGAAGGTGATTGAATCCCGGACCCACTTTTCCGATACAATCTGCTTGCCGTCCCACTTGCCGCCGTGTAGGTACAAATAGCCGATCTTGGCGAAATCGCGCGGGTAAAAGTGGCTGTTGCCCCAACCGTGGGTGCGCCCCTGTTCGTCAGCGGGCCACACAACATCTTTTATGCCGAGCGGCGCGAAAAGGTTCTTGCGCCCGAATTCCAGCAACGGCTCGTGCGCGACTTGGGAAATGATCGACGAAAGCAGGTGGTAGCCCGGACTGCAATATCCAAACTTGGTTCCCGGATCTACCTTGACCGGCAACCCCAGCGTGAACTTCACCCATTGGTTGGTACGCCGCATGTCCTCCAACTCGCGCTCGCCCGGCAGGAATCCGCAGTCCAGGCCGGCCTGCATGGAGAGCAGGTTGCCCACGGTAATCGACTTTGTGCGGGGATCGGGATCCTTCGGTGCCTCATCGGGGAAAAACGAAAGCACGGGTTGATCGATCTTGAGCAATCCCTTGTCGATGGCAATGCCGGTGATGGCCGCCGTAATGCTCTTGGACACCGACGCGACATCGTGCGTCGCCCCGGCATTGTAGGGATGGAAGTAGGCGTCCAGCACCACGTACCCGTGCCGAATAATGAGCACGCTGTGGACGTTCAA
>CAITMP010000164.1 GCA_903893525.1 uncultured Acidobacteriia bacterium
GACCTGATGATCCTGCCAACGGCGAGCGCCAGGCTCCCCGGAAGCAGCACCCACCGCGTTGACGTCGCAGCCCACGCCTGGATGCTCCGCGACCATAGGGTCCTGGCGCTTGTCCACGAACTGCTGAACAACTAGTATGCATTTCAGTTCGATGAAAACGCGGCCAAATCATTGATCGGCCGCCCCCGACGAAACTTTTCCATGGTACAGTTCGATCCAGGAGGGTGTTCCAACCCATGTCCAGAACCCAAAAGGCAGTTTCCCGCGGTCACCTCGTGGCGGTCGCGTGTTTGCTTTCCATCGGCGTTTCCCACGCCTCCGCAGCCACCGTTTACAGCCAGGACTCGAACCTCGCAGACTTCACAAGTACGATTTCGACATACGGCACTTTCATCCAGGATCTCAGCGGTACCATCTCCTACACACCGACGAATGCGATCCTGCTGGCCGCCGACTATCCCCGCAAGGTTGGAACGACCTTCCGCTCGGTCGATGTCCAGTTCGGGACTGCGACAGACCACATCGTCGTCTTCGACAACATCGACCACTTGGGTTATGCCTGGGACGTCTTCCAGTACGAAATCCTCGGCAGCAACGATGGCAGCAGCTTCACCTCCCTATTCAACCCGCACAGCGTCAATGAGGCGGACCAACCGAACGTCAACGCCGCATTCACTTTGAACCAGTTCACCGGTACCGCGCCGACCCTGCTGAACAACAGCCTCACGCCAGGGCTGGGATCGTCGGTTGGGAACATCGGCTACGAGGAATACTTCCAGTTCTCCACCTCGTATTCCTACTACCGCTTCACCCCTAGTTATTTGACACTCAATGTGAACGGTGGAGAAAATGAGCTCGAGCTATCCGCAGTCGGCATCGCCGTTCCGTCACAGACGATCCTGGATACCTCTTCCGGTACCCCGGAGCCTGCCTCGTTCCTCTTCGCAGCTACCGGTCTAGCGGCCCTTGCCGCCCGCCGTCGGCGCGCGTAACACCTGCCTGCCAACAACAAGCGCCAGGCCCCCGGAGTCATCCGGAAAGGTCCTGGCGCTTGTCCACAACTGCTAAGCGGGCAACTAGAAGTGCAGCTTCACCGCGAACTGGAAGATGCGCGGATCAAACGCCCCGTTGTTCTTCCCGAATGATGCCAACGAACTCAAATTCGTCGAAGCCGTGCTGAACGAACTTCCACCAGCGGGCGAGATCGCACCCACGAAGTTGGTGTGGTTCAGGATGTTGAACGCCTCCGCACGCGCCTCCAGCTTCAACCACTCCCGGACCGCGAAGATGCGGCTAACGGACGTATCGAAGAAGAAGGAACCCGGTCCGCGCAGTGCGTTGCGGCCGAGGTTGCCATAGGTGCCCACTGCGTTCTGCGCAAATGCCGCCGAATTCAGCAACAGGTGGCAGGGAGCCGGCGTGCAACCGGGACTCGCAGCATACGGATTGTCCATCACCACGTTCGGGCGGTCGTTGCCCAAGCCCGTCCGCGAGTTGTCGATGCCCGAAGTAACGTTGATCGGGGAACCCGAAATTGCACGGATCAGCGGAGCAATCTGCCAGCCGCCCAGCACCCGGTTTGCCCAGACGCCAGCCAATTTCGGACTCGTGGCAATCACGGACAAGTTGAAATTCCTGCGAACATCGAAGATGCAGGCGGCCTTGTCCGCAGTCCGGTTGTTCGGCTGCGAGTTCGTCGATGCGGCCAGTGCGGCACCGAAATCGAAATCGGACACGCACGACGAATCGGTGTAGTTCGTCAGCACCGTGTAGTTCTTCGCAAAGCGGTGCTGCAGGGAGAGGATCAGTCCGTTGTAGTGCGCCACAGCCCCGTCGTCGGCGGTATCGATGCTGGCATAGGACTGGCCCAGCGTCGGATTCGCCAAATACAGGATGCGCCGGAAATTCGCGTTGCCCGTCGTCGAGCATGGACCGGCCGACGTCAAGCCATACTGGCCCGCGACGCAGTTGCCCGGAATGTACTGGGCCGCATTCACTTCATGCGCGATCCACAGGTGTGTCGTCTTGTTGCCTAGGTACGTTGCCGAGAAGACCCAGTCCTTCAGGAACTGGCGCTGGTAGCTGATGTTCCAGTTCGCCACGTAGGTCGATTTCGGGGCCAGAGGCATGTTGATGTACACGCCGTAGTTGGGGAAGATCGACTTGCCGTTGGTCGGGAACGGGCTTCCGCCGGCGTAGTTCAAATAGGGGTTGCTGAAGCCGCCAACCGGGTTCGGGATGTCGAGTGCCGTGCCGATCGGGGGATTGGTGGTTTCCCGCTCGTTGAACCAAGTTTCGGTCGAATCATACAGGATGGAGGCGCCCACGCGCAGTGTGTCGCGACCGTCGCCGTGCGGATTGAAAACCATGCCGACGCGCGGGGCAAAGTTGGCCTTCTGGCCCTTCCACAAACCGCGTGGAATTCCCGCGTCGCCGTCGAAGAACAGACCTGCGGGAGCATTCGGCACAATCGTGCTGTGCTGGTTGGCATAGAATGCCGCCATGTTGAACGACGTCCCGCGCTTGTACTTGTCCGGATCCGAGAAGGTCGGCTCCCAGCGCAGGCCCACATTGAAGGTGAACTTCTTGCTGATCTTCCACGTGTCTTGGACGTAGAAGCTCATGATCCACTGCCGGAGGTCGTCCGGAGTGGCGTTGGTCTGCGTGAAATCGTTCGGGTTGCCCGTCAGGAAGTCCGCCAGACCCAGGTTGGTGCGCGAACCATTGAACGTGAAGTTGCCGTTCTCGTTGAACCCGGAAACCGTGTCGTTGTAGGTCTTCAGGACGTTGAAACCGAAGGCGATCTCATGCTTGCCGCGGATGATGTCCACGTCGTCTGCCATCTGGTAGCTGGTGTCGTTGAAGTGACCCGGCGCGCAGGTGCCGCAGAAGGTGCTGAAGCCGCCGGTAACGGAGAGCAGCAGGAAGTTCGGCACGGCGCTGTAAATGTTCACGCCGAGCGCCGTCGGGCTGATCGGGGCGTCCGTCGGACCACGGTTGTCCCGGATGCGGGAGAACGTCAAGTGGAACGAGTTGACGGTGTTCGGACCGAAAGCGTAGGTGTCGCCGAACGTGGCCGATTGCGCCAGTTCGAAGTTGCCAGGTGAAGTGGTCGTCAGCAAGTTCTTGCCGTCGAAGACCGGAGGATTTTTGTAGCTGTCGATGAAGTAGCGGAAGAACATCCGGTCCTTGTCGTTGCGGACCCAATCCACCTTGCCGATCACCTGGTTTTCATCGCCGGTTACCGGGATGCCGTAGGTAACTTGGCCGCAGGGGTCGCTGGTAGCAGGCAAGTACTGCGTCGCGATTTTCATGGCCACCGGATTGAGCTTGGAGAGCGGGATCTGGTTGCCTGTGAACGGCGCGTTGCCGTTGTTCGGGTCGATCAGCTGGATCGCCTTGCTGTTGCAGGCTGTGCTGGTGAGGCTGCTGAAATTGCCGGTCAAGGACGCCGCGTTCGGAATATGCGTAATCGACGTGGGCGGATTCGACCGGTTGCGCGTGGGCTGCGTGCCGGCGAAGAAGAACAGCTTGTCCTTGATGATGCGGCCGCCGATGGTGCCGCCGAACTGGTTCCGCTTCAACGAATCATGGGTCGGCGCGAAGAAGTTCCGCGCGTTCACGTTGCCGTTGCGCAGATATTCAAACAGGTCGCCGTGGTAGTTGTTGCCGCCGGACTTTGTGACCACGTTGACGGTCGCGCCGGGGTGGGTCCCGAACTTCGAGGAAACCGCACTGGTTTCCACGCTGAATTCCTCCAGAGCGTCTGGGAAAGGGAACGGCAGGTTCACGTTGGACATGGCGTCTGTATTGTCGCCACCGTCGAGCAAATAGGCCGTACCGTTGCCTTGTCCGCCCGCAACCGAGATCCGGGTGGAGCTGAAGAACGTCTTGCTCCCTGTATCTCCCGCGTCGGCATAGGTGGCACCGCCGGAAATCAGGATCAGCTGCGTCGCTTGGCGACCATTGAGGGGCAGTTCATTGATGCGCCGCTCGTCGATGACTTGGGCGACCGACGTTTCCTTGGTTTCGACCATGGCCGCCTCGGCGGTTACTTCCACCGATTCATTCACTGACCCCACCTGCATGTGGGCATCAATCTGGACGGTCATGCCAACCTGCAGCTCCAAGCCGGTCTGGACATACTCCTTGAACCCGGTGGCGTTCACCTGCAACCGGTAGGGACCCACCGGCAGGTTCGAGAGCGTATACGCCCCGCTGTTGTCCGACGTTGCGTTGTGCCGAATGCCGCGGTTCACTTCCGTGGCCGTGATCTTCGCACCAACCACCGATCCGCCGCTGGAATCCGTCACTTGCCCGCCAATTTGGGCAACCGCGGTCGCCTGTGCCCGCAGCGAGGCGGGCTGGCTTAGAAATATGGAAAATGAGATTGAAACTGCCAGCCAAACTCGGGCTGTACTTCCGATTTTCATAGAAACTCCCTGAAAGGCGCTGAGGGCCTGAAATACTACCAACCGAGCATACGTGTCCGGGATGCCGGAGTCAAAGCATATCCCCTGAAGCAACCGTTCAGCATTGCTGAAAGATGTTGAAAGTAAACGTTTCCCAGCCGCCAAGCGTAAAGGAATGCAAACGCCACCGCCCCTCGCCATCAAGCGCGATATCGTTGTTGTAAGCGCGGCTGGTCTCGCGTAAGACCCCGCCCAGAGGCCCTCGATGACATTCAACAGAAGAGATTTCGGCAAGATCGCCCTTGCCGGTGCGCCAGCTTTATCTGGCCTTTCGCTGCCCCGGCTCGCGGGCGCGGCCACTGCAGCCAGCTCCAAATTCGGCGGCGTCCAGGTCGGCATGATCACCTACAGCCTGCGCCAGGGTGTCGCCAAGTCCGACATCATCCCCGCCATGGTCAAAATGGGCATCAGTTCGGTGGAACTCATGTCCGGCGATGCGGAAGCCATTGCCGGTGCCCCCGCCATGCCCGGATTTGGTGGTGGACGCGGCCCGGGCGGTTTCGGCGGCAGGGGTCGCGGTCCCGTTGCGGACGCGCCCAACGGCTGCCCCGTGAACACCCCGTCGGGCCAGTTCTCCCAAGCGGAGGCCAACAAAGCCGCAGGTACGGCTCCAGCTGGCGGCGGTGGTCGCGGCCGTGGCCCCGCAACCCCGGAGATGCTCGAAGCCCAGGCCAAGCTCAAGGAATGGAAGGCCGCTGCCAACGCCGCCACTTGGGCTGGCGTCCGCAAGCAGTTCAACGACGCCGGAATCGAGTTGCGCGTTCTTTGCTACAACATGAGCGTCAACAGCACCAACGACGATGAAATCGAGTACGCCTTCCAGATGGCCAAGGGCCTCGGCGTACGCGCCATGTCCTGCAGCACCACCGTCGCCATGGCGAAGAAGGTGGCCCCGTTCGCCGACAAGCACAAACTGATGTTCGGCGGCCACGGACACGCCGACGTCCACGATCCCGAACAATTCGCCAAGCCCGAAACCTTCGAGCAGATCATGGGCTTCAGCAAGTACATCGGCGTCAATCTCGACATCGGCCACTTCACCGCCGCCGGCTACGACCCGCTCCCGTTCATCGCCAAGCACCACGGCCGCATCACCAACCTCCACCTCAAGGACCGCACCAAGCCCGACAAGTGCGAAGTTTCCCCCAACGTCGTCTGGGGCACCGGTGACACCCCGGTAAAAGAAGTCCTCCTGACTTTGAAGAAGCAAAAGTACGACTTTCCGGCCAACATCGAGTTCGAGTACCCGATTCCGGAGGGCTCCGATGCGGTCACCGAAGTTGCCAAGTGCTTCGAATACTGCAAGAAGATCCTGACCGCCTAGTGTTTCATTCCTGCGTGTGGAGGGGTCCCTGTGCTACAAAGGGACTTCTCCCCGCATGAGCAAATTCTCGGTCTGGCAGAAGACCGCCACCGCTGCTTTCACTCTTGTCCTGATTGCCTTGTACGCCACCGCATGGTGGCCGGGACCTGTTACCAGATCCCATTCCGATGCCGAAATCCTGCTGGCGGCCCAATCGCTGGCTCACGGGCACGGCTTCCCGGCTGACGCACACTTCCCCCCCTTTTTTCCCGTAGTTCTGGCGCTGTTCGGCTTTGTCTCCCAGGATGCCCATTGGCTGAAGCTTCTCCCTGTACTTCTAACGGCGGCATGGTGCTGGGCGCTGATGGCATTGATGCGCAGGGTCGGTGCCAGTCCCTGGGCGGCGTTCTTGATCGCGGCAACCACGTTGGCCGCACCCGCAGTGGTGGATGCCGGAACCACCCTTTCCGCGGAACCCCTCTTCGCCCTTCTGGTCACCAGCGCCTTGGTCGCCTTGCTCGACGGTCGAATGGAATTGGCTGGCTTATTGGCCGGATTGTCAGTGGGAACCCGCATGCCGGGCGTAGCCCTGATCGCCGCCTCCATGGCGATCCTCGTCGGAGGCCGAAGGCTGAAGGATGCAATTCGGTTTTCGGTTGCCGCCATGCTGGTTGGAGCACCCATGGTCGGCTGGACGCTCGCCCACTCCAGCGGCCATTACGCGAAGTGGAGCATCCTAACCGGGCTCCAAGCAAGCGAAAAGGCGAGCGTTCTCGGCCACAACGCCTACTGGGTGGCGCTGGCACCGTTTGAGCTGTTGTCGGGAGTGTCCAGCGAGAACGCCGCCGTGATCTCCACCATCATTTTGCTCTGGTCCTGGTTCCGCCGCCGCCAGCTGATGCCGGATCTGGTCCTATTCCTCTACGTAGCGGCGGTTCTTTCGTGGAGCTGGCCGCCACAGCGATCCTTGATCGTGGTTCTGCCCTTGATCCTGTGGATTCCCTACCGCGCTTTCCGAAACATGCGCAGCAAAGAGGCTTTCGCGGCCTTCGTGGTTTTGGGGATAGGTTTGCCCGTTGGCTGCAGTCTCTACCGCATCCCGACAATGTTTCTCCCTGACCGGGCGGAACCCCTCTATGCGTGGATTCGCCAAAATACACCAGCCAAAGCCTTGGTGATGGCCAACTTGGACGCCAATACGACCGTTCGGACCGGCCGCGCGGCAGTCCGTGGAATCGATCCAAACGGCTACGACCTCTGGTATGCCCCGCGTCCCGAAACCGCCGTGAATCCCGCGCTACTCCTGCGTGCCGTGCGCATCCAAGTGCCGGACTACGTCGCGATTAC
>CAITMP010000165.1 GCA_903893525.1 uncultured Acidobacteriia bacterium
CAACGTGCGGGTGTAGCGCGAGTCGAACTGGTAGACTGCGGCCCCGCGACCAAGATTGCGCGCCATGAACAGCGGCCGGCTGGTGGCGAGCGTGTCGTTGTTCAGATTGCGGTTCGACGTGTAGTTGAACTGGTCGCCGGAGGAAACATTGGCCAGGATGGTCAGCTGGTTGTCGTTGACCAAGTGGCGCAGCACCGCATTGGCCGGCTTGAACGTCGGCTGGATGAAAAAGCTGCCCGTTAGCGCCGAGGGGCGGTTGGCGGTTGCGCTGCCACGGTCGCGGCGGCGGTTGGTCGGGTCCTCGATCGCCACGTTCTGCTCGAAGCTGTTGGCGTCGGGTGCGTCGCTGATCGAGTGCGACCAGGTGTAGGAGATGCTGGACTGGAAGCCCTGCGCAAACTGGTGCTTGTAGTGGGTCACCAAGGCTTCGTAGTCGGCGTTGGCTCCGATGTCCTGGAGCGTGATGTTGCCGAACTGGGGGTAAACGCGCGATGAAACCGAGGTCGAGAACACCGGACGCCCGTCAGCCAGATAGCTGGTCGGATTCGTCAGGTTCAGGTTGCGGAGATAGCCCTGGTTGCGGGCTCCCGTGTGGACGAAGCCCGCCGTCAGGCTGTCGTTCTTGCCCAGTTGGCGCTCGATCTGGAAGTTCGCGTTGATGGTGTAGGCGTTCTTGAAGTTCGGCGTCACGGCTGTGATGGCCGGGGTGACGGGCGCGGCTCCGGCGATCACAGCCAGAACGGTCGGGAACGCGGGCGCACCCGCCGAAGTCGGCGAGAGGCTGGCGACGAACGAGCGGGTGGAACCGTCGTTGTTCAAGGCGTTGTACCAGAGGTTGGTGGCAGGCGCTTCGTAGAACATGCCGACGTTCGCCCGAACCACTGTCTTGGCATCCAACGACCACGCCAGACCGACGCGCGGGGCGAAGTTACCGCCCGGCGTACGGAAGTGCTGGGTCCAGGCAAACGGGGCGTTCGCTTCTCCGGGAGGGCCCGCAAACCGGTCGTACCGGACGCCGTAGTTCAACGTCAGATTCGGGCGCAGCTTCCAGGAATCCTGGATGAAGAAGTCCTGGAAAAGCGACTTGTAGTGGGTGCCGGGCGTGCCAAGCACAGTCACGTAGGAGCTGTACGCCTTCGGGTTGACCCCGTTCTTCGCGCTCAGGTAGGAGTTGATGTCGGCAAAGGTATACCGGCTGTAAACGTTGCCGACCTGGTTGTCGTTGATCGCCTGGAACCCGTAGCCGCCCTTGAATGTGTGGCCGCCGTGGATCCACGTAAGGTTGTCGCTCACGCTGGGGATCTTTTCGGCGAAGCGGTCCCCGATGGCGCTGGAACCATTGAACGTTGCGATGCCGGTGATGACGATCTGAACTCCGGTAGCGGTCACAGCGTCGGCGTAGTGCGTGTTGTTCCGGTACGGGACCGAGCCGCGGAGTTCATTGAGCAGATTCGGGGTGAAGGTGGAAAGCAGCTGTGCCCCGGCGACATGCGCACGGTCGCGGAAATCCGCAGCCACGTCCAGTGCGTTCTTGCCGCCCACGGCCGTGTTGAACGGGTACTCGTTGCGGAAATAGTTGTAGCGGACGAAAGCCTGGTGCTTTTGGCTGATGATCCAATCCGCCCGCAGGTTGATGAACTGGGCGTGCTGGACAGCGGGAGCGGTGGTCAACTGTTTTGCGGAAAGGCCGATTTGCGCAGCTTGCGCAGGGTCGATCGTGTTCGGGCTGGGGAGTCCCCGGTCCAAATGCTCGTAGCCGCCGAAAACGAACAGCTTGTCCTTGACCACCCGGCCCGCACCGTTGGCCGCGATGTCCTTCAGCGTCAGGTTTGGTTTCGGCTGGCTGAGCGCAAGCAGCGTCGGACGCGCGTTGGCATCCACCGGACGACCGATGTAGTAGAACTCGGAGTGGAGCTGGTTGGAGCCGGAATTCGTGATGACGTTGAAGATGTTGCCGGAAGTGCCGCCGAACTCCGGCGCGTAGCTGTTGGACACGGTCTGGACCTCGCGGACGTAGATGTCGGAGATCGGGAAGAGTCGCAGTCCGTAGCGGTCGGTCTGGGTGTTCACCATGCCGTCCATCTGGTAGTTGATCCGGTCCAGCAGCCCGTTGGTGTTGATCGTGCGCGGGATCCCCAGTTCTGCGTTCGGGTGGCCGCTGACGCCAGGCTGGAAGATGATGAAATTGTAGGGATTGCGCGAGGTGAGCGGCAGGTTGTCAACCTCCTCGTGGGATATCGTGCGGCCCGTTTCGAGCTTCGTCGGCTCCAGAACCGGGGTGCCGCCGGTGACTTCCACCGAAGTGCTGACCTGGCCAACCACCAGCCGTGCGTTGATCTCGGCCTGGGTACCCGCATTTAGCGCGATGCCAGTGGCGCGCATCGTTTCAAAGCCTTCCTTCTTCACAACCACAGTCCAAGTTCCCAAGGGAAGGTTGGGGAAAACGAAGTAGCCATCTTCCGGCGTCTCAAAGGAGCGTGAGAAACCGGTGTCGCTGCTGGCGGCCTCAACGGTGGCTTTTGGAATAGGCGCGCCCGCGGGATCTGTGACCCGCCCCCGGATGGTGCCGTTGATCGCCTGCGTCTGGGCGGAGAGCCCCGACGCGGCCAGCAGGAATGTGGCCAGAAAGAGTGAGGCGGCGGAAAACTGTCGTTTCATTGGTTCAACCCCTTGATAGGTCCATTGTAGCGGTACATTCACATCCCGCACGACTAGGAAAACGCACTGGGCCCGATAAGCAATAACTTCTACGCACCTGCGACCGCAAATTGGTGTCACAATATTGAGCGTGCGTTTCCCCAAAGTCATCGTTCCAGCAGCCGCGTTGTTCGTGGCCGCCAATTCGTTTGCGGCATCGGTTGTGGACCGTGTCGATAAAACCGCGTTCCTGCAGGTTGAGGCTGAGAGCTTCAAGACCCTCACACCCAAGCAGCAGGCTCTGGCCTATTGGCTGACGCAAGCCTCCATCGCCATCGATCCGATCATCTACGACCAGCAATCGCGCTTCGGCCTCCGGCAAAAACGCCTGCTCGAAGCCATTGTCGCCAATAAAATGATGGTGGAGCCCGGCGTCTACGGCAAGGTCCTCGACTTCACGAAACTGTTCTGGGGCAACAAGGGCAACCACAACGAATTGACATCGCAGAAGGTGCTGCCGACCTTTACCGCCGCCGAACTGCAGCGTGCACTGGAGCAATCCGGTCGCAAGGACCTCCTTCCTGAGGCCGCCGCGTTGCAGCAATCGTTGTTCGACCCGGATTTCGAGACCCTGATCACGGCCAAGAGCCCTTCCGGTGGCAAGGACATCGTCCAAGCCAGCGCAAACAACTTCTACCTTGGACTCGGCCTGGCCGATCTGAAGGGGTTCGCCGAAAAGTACAGGCTCAACTCCCGTGTGGTCATGGAAAACGGCAAACTGGTCGAGCAGGTGTACCGCGCGGGAACACCGGACCGCCGTGTCGCCCCGGGTCTCTACGCCGAATACCTCGGCAAGGCTATCGAGTGCTTCCTGAAAGCCAAATCCTACGCCGTCCCCAAACAGGCCAAGGTAATCGACGATCTTGTCCGCTACTACCAGACCGGCGAGTACAACGACTGGCTGCAGTTCGGCATCGATTGGGTCCAGGACGCCGAGCCCGTCGATTTCGCCAACGGATTCATCGAAATCTACCGGGATGCGCGTGGGGCCAAGGGCTCGTCGCAAAGTTTCGTCTCCATCACCGACCAGAAGCTCTCGGCCACCATCCTCAAGATCGCCAACAGCGCCCAGTATTTCGAAGGCCAGGCCCCTTGGGATGCCAAGTACAAGAAGCAAGGTGTGAAGCCGCCGGTCGCCATGGCCGTGGAAACCATCGTCGAGACCGGCGACTTCCATGTGACCACTACGGGCGACAACCTCCCCAACGAGGACGACATCCGGCTCAAGTACGGCTCCAAGAGTTTCCTGTTCACCGGCAGCATGCGTGCATTGGACGAGGCCACCGGTCCCGCCGTGATCGACGAGTTCGCCTTCTCCCCCGCCCAAGCGGCGCTCGACAAGAAGTACGGTGCCGAGGCGACACAGCTCCTCACCGCGATGCATGAAGTGATCGGCCACGGTTCCGGAAAACTGAGCCCTTCGCTAACCCGCGAGGCATCCTATTACCTGAAGGAATATTTCTCCACCCTTGAGGAGGCCCGGGCCGACCTGATGGCGCTCTGGAACGTCTTCGATCCCAAGCTGGCCGAATTGGGGATCATTTCCTCCAACGATGTGGGCCGCGCCATGTACGACGATGCCGCGCGTGCGCCACTGGTCCAGCTCCGCCGGATCCCGAAAGGCGACACCATCGAGGAGGACCACCAGCGCGACCGGGCCCTGATTTCCAACTACATCGCGGACAAGACCGGCGCGATTGAAATGCGGAAGCGGGACGGTAAGAGTTTCCTCGTGGTCAAGGACTACAGGAAGATGCGCAGGGCGTCGGCATGCTGCTGGCGGAATTGATGCGGATTAAAGGCGAGGGCGACTATGAGGCGATCCGCAAGCTGATCGACAAATACGGCGTGCATTTCGACACCAAACTGCGGGACGAGGTTGTGGCCCGGTATGCCCGTCTGAACCTCCCCACCTATTTTTCGGGGATCAACGCCGACTTGACGGCCCAGTTCGACGGCAAGGGGCAGGTGACGAAGGTGGAGATCAGTTATCCCCGCGACCAGGTCAAACAGCAGCTGGGCTACAGCGCGATGTATCCGCAAAAGCACTAGTTCCAGGCCTCGCGGTACACTCAAGCCGGGAGCGTCTGGAAACTCGTATGGAACAGGATCGGATCGGAATGGGCGAATATGGCCGGAGTTTGCCTTCGGGCCAGCGCGCCGCCGGCTTGGGAATGCTCGGCATCGTAGTGGCTTTGTTTGTTCTCTTGGCGGGCTCCGGCTGGGCTTCCGGCCTGTTGCTGCAATACTCCTGGTGGCAGGAAATGGGCCAAGTGGAAACGTGGTTCAACCTGTACGCGTTCTCCACGTTGCCCGTCGCGGGTGCCACCATGCTGGCTTGGATCGTGCTCCTGGTCGCGCACAGCCGTGGCGTGCACTTTGCGGGCGGACGCACCAGCGACTATCCGGTTTATTCCCGCCTGTCCTCGCTGCTCCTACTCTTCGTCTCCTTCATTGCGGCCGACGCCAGTATCGACAACTGGACCGTCCTGCGCTTCTTCGGCAGCCGGAATCTGACCGGCACCGGGACGTTCCACGATCCCGTATTCGGCAAGCCGTCCACTTTCTACCTTTTTGATCTGCCGTTCTGGACCGACCTCCGCGGCTATGTCTTTGCCGTGGTGGTGCTGGCGATCATCGTCCATTGGGTGACGGCCCGCGGCTGGCAGTTGCGCTTCCGGTTGCCGGAAATGCAGGGCGGGGCCATCGACATCTCCATGTTCCGGCTTCCCGGCGGATTGGAATCGCGCTTCCTCAGCATTGCCGCCGCATTCTTCCTGATCGCCCTGGCCTGCCGGTACTACCTGAACCGGTTTGAGATGGTCTGGAACCAGCACAAATTCATGGTCGGCATCGACTATACCGATGAGCATTTCGCGCTGCCCATGTACTGGGTGGCCATCGGAGCGCTGCTGGTGGCCGCGGCGCTGGTCCTGTTCCGCCGCTGGATCACAGCCGGAGGGGTCGCTGGTGCCGGAATCCTGCTCATGAACCTCGTTCCCGGGCTCGCGGGCTCCATCCTGGTGAAGCCCAATGAGATTTCGCTGGAGCGGCCCTACATTACCGCGCACATAGAGGCGACCCGGTCGGCATACGGCATCTCCAGCAAGATGAAGGAGGTGGAGTCCAAAACCACCCCGAACGCGGCCATTGACGTGGCCAAAAACGGTCCGCTTCTGGACAATGTCCGGCTCTGGGACTGGCGTCCGTTCCATGACACTGTCACGCAAATGCAGGCCTTGCGACCATACTACTCGTTCCACGACACCGATGTGGACCGCTACACCATCGACGGCCAGTACCGCCAGGTGATGTTGACCCCCCGCGAGATGGACATCAGCCAGCTACCCGGCGGGCGTTCCAGCTGGATCAATCCCCACTTCATCTATACCCACGGCTACGGCGTGGTCCTGGCGGAGGTCAACAAGCTCACTCCCGAGGGCCAACCGGTCTATTTGATCGAAGACATGCCCGCGAAGGTGAATTCGAAGACGCTGAAGATCGAGCGCCCCGAACTCTACTACGGCGAAGTGCAGCACGAGCCCGTGTTTGTCGACACCGCGCAGCAGGAATTCAACTATCCGCAGGGCTCCGACAACGCCTTGACCCGCTACCAGGGCAAGGGCGGCTTCCCGATTTCATCGCTCCTGATGCGCGCAGCCGCCGCCGTCCACTACGGCGACTCCAACATCATTCTGACCGGCTACTTGACCGACCACAGCCGCATGATGATCCATCGCCGGGTCCGCGACCGCCTGAAGACACTCGCCCCGTATTTGCACTGGGACCGCGACCCATACTTGGTGTTGACTCCCGAGGGGCGCATGGTCTGGATGGTGGACGGATACACAACCTCCGATTCGCACCCCTACTCGCGCGAGTCGGAAGCGTTCGACGGGATCAACTACATCCGGAATTCCGTCAAGGCAACCATTGATGCGTACGACGGCGAGACGCACCTGTACGTGTTTGACTCCGCCGATCCGATCATCTCGGCCTACCGGACCTTGTTTCCCCACCTGTACGAGGACCAAGCCAGGATGCCGCCGGCCTTGCGCGAACACATCCGGTACCCCGAGGAGATGTTCGAAATCCAAGCGGCGCTCTACCGGACCTACCACATGCGCAATCCGCAGGCCTTCTACAACAACGAGGACATCTGGGAACTGTCGCGCTATTCATCCGGGACCGGCGAGCCGAAACCGGTCACTCCGACCTACGTGATCGCCACCCTCCCGGGCGAAACCAAGCCCGAGTTCCTGTTGATGACAACCTTCACGCCGCTTTCGAAGGAAAATCTCATCGGCGTCATGCTGGCGCGTTGCGACGGGGAGCACTTTGGGGAACTTGTGGTGATGCAGATGTCGAAACAGGAGCTGATCCTGGGGCCGATGCAGATCAACGCCCGCATCAACCAGGACCAGACCATCTCCAAAGATCTGACGTTGTGGAACCAACAGGGGTCGTCCGTGCTCCAGGGCCAGACCCTGGTCTTACCCGTGGGCGACAATTTCGTCTATGTGTCGCCGTTGTATCTACAGGCGACGCAGGCCCGGATGCCGCAATTGAAGAAGATCGTGCTGGCCGTCGGGAACCGGCTGATTTATACCGACACCTACGAACAGGCTTTGGCGGAACTCGGAGGAGCGGTGAAGGGGTCTGTGCCTGCGGCGATCGCAAACATGCCCGTGCAGCAGGCTGTGGCCATGCCGTCCGGCGATCCGAGAATCAACATCATCCGGCAGCATTTGCGCCGATACCGTGAATTGGCGAGCCAAGGCAAGTGGGCAGAAGCGGGAAAGGAATTGGAGGCAGTGGAATCCGAGGTGCAAAAGTGAGGCTCAGGATTTGCGATGAGGTCAGTTGGGGACGAAGTTTCGCGGCGATTACGGCCGGACTCGTCATTGTGGTCGCCGTTCTGGCGGTCGTGGAGCCGATTGCCACCAAGGCGTTTGGGCTGGAAAACTTCGAGAGCTTCAACTTCGGCTACGTCATGACCAATTTGGGCTACACCGTGGTCGCGACCATGCTGGCCGGGTATGTGACTGCGTGGATCGCGGGTGACCGCGAGATCCGTCACGCGGCGGTGCTTGCGAAGTTCCTGTTTTCACTCGCAATCCTGGGTGTGGTGCGACGCGGACAGACCCGCCCCGGTTGGGCTGAATTGATCCTGGGCGGTTGCGGCCCCGTTTCCGCCCTGTTCGGGGCAGCGGTCCGGCGCACGCAGCGCAAGTTGCCCGTGACGGCCGAAGAAGCTCCCTAGCTAGTGCTTCGGTGCGGGCGCGTTGATTTTCTTCTGCGATTCCGACCACGCCAGATTGTTTTTCGCCAGTTGGAAGTCCGGTTTCAGCCGGACCGCCTCCTTGGCGGCGGTGATCGCCTCGTCCCACATGCCAAGATCCTCGTAGGCTGCCGCGATGTTGTTGTAGGCTTCCGCGAAGTCCGGTTTTAGACGGATTGCCTCTTTTGCGGCGGCGATGCAATCCTGCGACTGCCGCTTTTGGCAGGCCTCGTAGGAACGGTCGAGGAATGCCTGAGCCGTCTGCGGGGTCGGCGCTGCCGGCATTCCCGGCGCTCCATCCACTACGTACCGCATGGCGTGGATGGACAACCCGGGTGCGCAGCCGAAAATCCGGTCGAATAGCGTCCCGCTGCAGCCCGTGAATTCCGCCGTGTTCTTCAGCAGCGGGGAGGACGAAGGCTGCCACGACAGGACCGTGGTCCGATTGGGAAACGAGGTGCGCAGGATGTCCTCCACACCTCCCACCCGCCGTTTGAATTGAATCGCTTTTGGGGCGCCCAGATGGTAATCGTAAGCCAGGAAGTCCGGCATCAGTACGAGGTCGTCGTTGGGGTAATTCTTGGCGATCCATTCATACGCTTGGTCGACCCCGACCTCGACCCGCGCGAACTCCCGGCGGTAGCGGACGCTGCGGTCGGCATTCATAAGCAACTGCAGTCCGAATAGCACCAGCCCACCCACGAACACCACCCGTGGCAGGGTCGACCGCACCTTGATAAACCAGCCAAACACTGAGGCCAGCAGGATGCTCACCGGCAGCAGGGTTAGGATTCCGTACCGGATGCGGAAGAAGTAGTTGATCTCCGGTAGCGCAGTTGCACCCGCAAGAATAGCGCCAAGCCACAGCATCACGAACAAATGGGCCCGGCCGGAGTTGCTTGCAACTACCCATCTCCAAAATGAGCGGGCACTGAACGCGGTGCCTTGGTGCGGGTAGGCGAGAAAGCCAACCGCGATTCCCGCCAGCAGGAATGGCCCAAGAAGCCCGGCGAGCGACATGGATGCGCTGTGCCAGTCGAACGGATTGGATGCCCAGAGGAATTCCGACAGGCGTTCCAGCTTTGCGGGCTGCCACATGAAGTTTTCAGATCCACCCTGTCCACCGGGCAGGAACGGCGGGACGCGGTCGAAAATTGCCGGATTCCAAGGCACGGCAAGCATCGCCATCGCCATCAACGGCGGCAGGAAGAGCCTCCATTGGGACCTCCGCGTCAATGCCAGATAGGCACCGACCACGGCCACCATCAGCTTTACGTCCGACTTCGTCTTGAAGGCAATGAAAAGGGCGAATGTCAGGGCGGTCCAGCGGAGTACCCAGTTCCTCCGTTCGCCGTCGCCGAAGGATGGGAAACCAGTCCATTGAACCGGCGTCCTTTCGATCTCAGCCCAGATCA
>CAITMP010000166.1 GCA_903893525.1 uncultured Acidobacteriia bacterium
ACCAAACTGCTCCAAAGTCTCGCGCACGATGCCCCGGAGAATCAGGTGGACGACCTAATCCGCCATCGCCTGCGCGACATGTTCAAGCCCACGCGCAAGTCCGCATACGAAGAAGTCCTGCCATTGCCCAAGCTGGGGGATGTTGCCGACAAGGTCCGCAAGCATCGTGTCCTGCTCATCGTCAGCCCGGACTCCAAGATCCCGCCCGAGGAGGTGCAGAAATTCTTCGACGGCCTCAGCCAGAAAAACAACCTCTGCGTGCTTACCGGCGACAAGACCGCGATGGGCAGCGTGGAGAAGGCGGCGCGACAAGTTTATGCCGTGCAAAAGGCGGATGGGCGAATCCCCAAGGGCCACCCGCAGCGCGATGAACTGGAAAAGAAGCAGCAATCCTACGAGCAGGATTTCAATTCCACCGTCCTGAACCTCTTCGACAAGGTCCTCTTCCCCATCCAACGGGCGGGCAAGCCGTCGCAGCTCGCCGGGAAGCCTCTCGACTCAGGAAGGGACCAGACCAAGCCCTTCGATGGCGAGGCGCAGGTCGAGAAGACCCTCACGTCGAACCCGCTGAAACTCTATCTGGATGTGGAAAAGGACTTCGACCCTATCCGCGACAAATCACAGGACCTTCTCTGGCCCGAAAATCAGGACGAGGCCCGATGGTCCGATGTGGCCGACCGCTACACGGAGCAGGCAGGCATGCCATGGCTTCCGCCCAAGGGACTCGACACGCTCAAATCCATCGCCTGCAATCGCGGCCTCTGGGAAGACCTTGGCAACGGTTACGTCACCAAGAAGCCGAAGAAAAAGCGCACTTCTGTTCAGGTCATCGCCGAATCCGAGCCAGATGATAAGGGCGAGGTGCGGCTGCGCATCAACGCTCAGAATGCCGGTCCAGCCCCACGCATCCACTACGCCGAGGACGGCCCCGTCAACGAGAAGAGTCCGCAGCTCAAGGACCAGTTCCTAACCACCAAGGCGCTCCGGGTGAACTTCCTCGTCGTCGACCCCTCCGGCCAATACGAATCCGGCGACGTCGTCACCTGGTCGAACAAGCTAGTCCTCCGCAACAACCTCAAGGAAGACTCAGGAAAGCGCACCGTCGAGTTGCTCGCCGCCCCTACCGGCAAGATCCGCTACACCCTGGGCGGCGAGGAACCTCGTGAAGGGGTTATGTATGACAAGCCGGTCGAGATCGGCGATGGCGAAACTCTGATGCGCGTGTTTGCGGAAGCAAGTGGTCTGGAGGCCAAAGCCGAGTTCCGCTATCCGGCCAAGGGCAAGAAAGGCGTGCAGGTGGACGATGTGAAGCCTGGCCGCTTGGTTTCGCGCACTGGCCGCAAGCTGGATTCCCGCACCAAGACCTTCGAGGGCCTCAAACAGGCGGCCGACAAGTCGGTCGAGTTCGAGGGCGTTGTCATCACCGTCGGCCAGGGGAACCAGATGGTCGGTGTCACTGTGGGCGAGGTCCGCGTCAATGCGGCGTTCATTGAGGACATCCTCAAAACCGTCTTGGAAAAGTTTGAGCCGACCACCCCGGTCACCATGACCTTCCGCAAGGCGCACTTTAATTCGGGCCACGACCTCAAAGATTTTGCCGAGAAACTTGGCTTCGAACTCAACCCAGGCGACGTAGAGCAATGACCGAGAAGCTCCAGTTTGTGGACTTCGGCGCACCGGACAAATTCGGCGCGCACCTGTTCCGCGTCGAGATCCCGGCGGTGCGCACCGAGGGTGTCCGAATCGTGGAGGATTTTGGCTACCGGGGGCTTGAAGGCGGCATCCCAAAGGATGAAGACCGTGCCATCCTCCCTCGCGCCGTTTGGTCTGGGATCGCGGACATCGCCCGGCGCGAATTCAACGACCGGCTCAAGATTGCCAAAGTTACCACCGGCCGCTGGCACACCGGCACTAACTTGGTGGACCGCCTGCTCGGCAAGGAACTCTGTGTTCTCACCTGGGCCGCCGAGACGGCCAACGACGACCAGCTTCCGGTGATATGCAGCAAGTGGGCCGCGCTCCGTCCCGAGGAACGCTGGTGGCTCTTCTCCATGACCGTCGCCGAGGCTGGCCTGCCAGAGGACACTCAGCGCGGCTGGCGGCGTGCCTTGTTCCTCGCCCTGTCCGACGGCGAGAAACCGCCCGAGGGCCGCAAACGCCGCCGCCCGGTCGAGAGCGACCTGTTCAGCCTGCCCCTGTTCAAATCCCCATGAGCAACTCAGTCAAACCCTTCGTCCTCAAGGAGGCAGCGGCGCTCATCGAGCGACTTCTACCAGTTCAAAAACTGTCTGCCGAAGCATTCAAGGAACAGATGGCCGGAGCAGGAAAAACCCTCACCGCGCTCGGCTCATATTGGAAAGGGCGAAAGCCTCTCATCCTGACCAAAGCCTGCATCCTCGGCTGTCTCCTCCCGGCGACGGATAATCCCAAGCGCGACCTCGAAATCTTTGAAAAACTCATGGCGATGGACGATGAGTCGTTCGTCGCCCGCTGGCCGCGCCGCGCCAAGCCCCGTGAAATCCTCGCCACCCTGAGTATCGCTCGCGTCGCCGATTACTTCGTTTCCGACCCGCCGATGCTCCTGCCGCCGTCGGCACCCGTGGATTGGTCCAGGCCAGAACTGGAAGACGTGAAGGTCACTTGGCGCGACGACCTCTCGGAGTTGGAGCGTCGCCAGCTCGAAGCTCAGATGCTTCCCAAAGTGCCTTACCGCGACCGCGTGGACAAAGCGAACCGCCCCGAAGAGGTCATGGACACTGTTCACGTCCATATCTGGGACTCGGTCAATACCCACCTCAGCACGGACGCACACTCATTTCCGGAATTGGTTGAGCAACTCGGCATAATGCGGTTCGGGCATCGCCCACGTGTAGCGGATACGTTTTCCGGCTCTGGCCAGATTCCATTTGAGGCTGCTCGCCTTGGCTGCGACGTGTATGCCTCCGACCTGAATCCGGTGGCCTGCATGTTGACTTGGGGCGCGTTTAATATCGTAGGGGGCACCGCCAACAGGCGAGTGGAGTTGGAATGCAAGCAGCGGCAATTGGCCGAAAGAGTTCAGGTAGAGATCGATAAGCTCGGCGTCGAAACAGATGGGCAAGGGTGGCGTGCGAAGGTCCATCTTTATTGCGTCGAAACGAGGTGCCCTGAAACCGGATGGATGGTTCCACTTTTGCCATCACGAGTCATCAGCAAGGGCTACCGCGTTATTGCGGAACTTGTCCCCGATGAGAACCACCGTCGGTATGACATCCACATCCGCTCAGGAGTGACATTCGAGGAACTTGCCGAGGCGGAAAATGGCACTGTTCGCTCCGATGGAAAAGGTCAGGACGCCTACCTCATTCATGCAATAGG
>CAITMP010000167.1 GCA_903893525.1 uncultured Acidobacteriia bacterium
AGGATGGCATCCTGCGCGGCAGTCGCCGACAGCCGCCGCCCCGCCAGGGGCGTTTCCGCGCGGACTTCCGTCCGCGTTGCCGTGTCGGCGACCCGGCAGCAGGATGCCATCCTGCCCCACAAAAGACATCTTGGCTGCACCCGGTTCCTCTCCCGTTGGTCCCGCGACCGGGCGCCCAGCTTTTGAGGAACCGCCCGCTGGCGCGCCGGACATCCGGTTATGGCTGCCTGAAAGGCTGCCGCGGCCAAGATTGGCCGCCCCACACAGACAGGCGACGGGGCGCGCCGAATCGGAAGTGCCTAACCGCCGCAGATACTGGCAATGGTGAGCCTTATCCCCGACACGTCGGCGTTTCCCGAACGCCTCGTTCAGCGGATTGCGGACCGTTTCGCGTCCGAAAAAATCATCCTGTTCGGCTCATGCGCGCGTGGCGACAACGGCCCAGACAGCGACGTGGATCTGATGGTGCTGTTCGATGCCGCGGCGAATCCGCGCAAGAGGGCGGTCGAGATCGAGCTCGCACTGTTGGATTTTCCTCAAGCGACGGGCCGACGTCCTCGTGATTGGCCACATTCCCGGGCGCAGCCACTTGGGGGACAACGGGAACGTCTATGGAATTACTCGGGAGTCGCAGGTGGCGGTGCTGAGCGTTTGAGGTTTCGGGTTGGGCTCTGGCGTGCATGGGAATGGGCGGTACCGCAAGCCGCGGGCTGGAGGATGCAACATGCCGAAGACTGTAGTTGGGTTGTTCGAGAATTCCGGGTACGTGGGCGATGTGGTCCGGGAAATCGAGGCCATGGGGTTTCCCCGGAACGAGGTTCGCACCTTGACGGAGCCGGCGACGTTCGAGGTTACCGGGGTGATGAGCTTTCCGCGACTCGACTTTGAGGTCGACCTGATGCGGGCGCTTGGCCGGATTGGGGTGCCGGACGTCTATGCGCAGGTTTGCCTAGATGGATTGCGGCGCGGCGGGGCGCTGGTCTTTGCCACGGGTTCGGACGGACAGCTGGATGCCGCAGCCGACGCCATGGACCGGTACGGAGCGGTGGTTACCGGGGAGACGACAGGTCCGGAACCGGAGTTGCCCTACGCGGTTGCGGCGAACATGGCGCCGATGCGCGATAGTCCGGTCAATGCGGGGCGGATCCGCCAGCGGGGCGATGGGGCGCGGATGTTTACCTGGTAGGCGAGGGTAGCGGGTTTATGACAACGGCGCGCGAGGGGATGATTATTGCGGGCCTCGGGCTGGTCTGGAAACGGTGGCCCGGTCGCAGATTCGCAAGCTATTTTGCCGTGCAGCGCAAACCGCTGTCGGCTGCCAGCCTGCCCTGCGAGGACGCTCGGCGTGTGGACGGCCAGAACGCATTGGTTTAGATCCATTGCAGGCTGTTCTCCACGCACCACAACTTTGGTTGCAAATCTGCGAGAAGTCAAATGCGGTTGGAGTTTTCGGGTTTGAATGGTCGGGCTGGTCCAAGCGGGCTTGGCCTTTCTTTGGACAGCCCAACGCCGCGGGCGGGGCGATAGGCCTATACCGTCGTGGTGTCGTAGATCAACAGGGTGACGCCGGCGGAGGCGAAATTTGGCAAATCGGCTGCTGCCGCTTGGCCTTCCGGAGATGCCAAGGCCGCCTGGATGTCGGCGAGCGAATCGAACTCGAGGGTCGCTATCAGGTGTGGAGCGGTTCCGGCCAAGGCCTGGACGGGGCCTTTGTTGATCGTATATTTGCGCAAGCCGGGAATTTTGTTGGCTAGTGGAATGTGGGTCTGGTGGTAGTACTGTTCGAAGGCGGCCGGGTCTGCCGGAGCGTTGTACAGGACGAGAAGTTGGGCCATGGAAGTCAATTGTATCTGGGCGTTCGGGCCGCTTGGGCGCGGTCTAGGCTCTTGCGCCGCGTTCATCTCCGTTGTCTGCCGCATCCCTTCCGACTGGGGATGAGGCGGCACCGGTCGGAGCAAAAGGACCGTGATTCAATGGAGTTGTGGACGCAAAGCCGATCCTTGTGGCTGTCGCGCGTGCTCTGCGCGAGCAGGGCTTGGAGGCCATACTGATTGGTAACGCGGCCGCCGCCCTGCGGGGTGCGCCCATCACCACTGTGGATTTGGATTTCCTGATTCGCAAGACGCCCGCAAATCTGGCCAAAATCGAGCGCATGGCTGACGGCCTGGGTGGTGTTGTCTACGTACCGCATTACCCGGTTTCGGGTCTCTACCGCCTAGTCCGGGACGACGACCAATTGCAACTCGACTTCATGACCCAAATCCATGGTGTCCGATCCTTCAACAGTCTGAGAAGCAGGGCAACTCTTTTGCCTGTGGAAGGCGAGTCGTTGGCGGTTGCCGCGCTGGTTGATATTATTGCAAGCAAGCGGGCGGCCGACCGTCCCCGCGACAGGGCCATCCTCCATGTCCTCGAAAAAACCCTCGAACAAGAGACAGCCGGAACCGTCACGGAAGGCGGTCTTGGAGGCGCTGAAGCGCCAAAGCGAACTCGATCTCGAAGACCAGATCCGTCGGCTGATGGCCAAGCCGATGCATGAGCGAACGCACTTCCTTCGGAAGAAGGTGGGCCTGACGGGCTCGGCGATTTAATCGCTTTGGTGGAGTCAGGCACCTGCGTTGGTCCGCCGATAGTGCCTGAAAAGCTGCCGAGGGCAATACTGCCCAATGCCTCTTACTTTTCGCATCAGGATGCGGCGCCGGGGAAAGAGTGAGGAGAACAACCCACGTCTGGCGCCGTGTGAACCGGCTGAAAGCCGGTTCGCCGCCTGGAAAGGCCGCCCTACAAAGCGCCCACACTTACAGAACCCGGGTACGGTGTCCATGAGGCGGTGGAAAGGCCCGGGGTGAAAAGTAATTGGCATCGAGCAATACTTTCCGCCCCACCCGCGGGTTACTGGATCCCGCTGGCCTTGATCCAGAAGCTTTCCTTCCACGTTGCGCCCGGGGCGACCGTTTGAAGCTCCTTGTACTTGCCGTCATGGGCCAGATTCGGGGCGTTCGTCACGCCAGCCATCGGTTCAAAGCAGATGAACGGCTGGTTGGCTGGTTCCCAGACCACCGCCACCTGCCACTTGGGGCCGAAACCAACCTCGATCTTCTGTCCCTTGCCTGAGAGCGAGAAAACGGCCCGGCCATCCGCACCACGGATCAGGTCGGTGTATCCGTTGTCGAGGGTGCGGCCGGCGAGCGGGGTCGGATCGGGAAGGTCCATCGGCTTGAATTCGCCGGTGGGGATGAGTCGGGTGTCGGTTACGACTGCGGTCTTCACCGGAATATGGGCGACGGACTCCTCGCGGGGCACGTCGGGCAGGTTGTAGTAGGGGTGGTAGCCGATGGCGAGCGGCATGGGATCCTTGCTGCGGTTGATTACGGCAGTTGCGACCTCGAGTTCGCCGCCGGAAAGCCGGTACGTCATTTCGTACTCATGGGCGAAGGGCCAGTTGGCCATCAGATCGGGGTACTTCCAGAATTCCAATTTGGCAGTCACCCAGGCTGCCTTGCCGTCGGCCTTGACCTCGGTCACTTCCCAGAGCGGAGTGGTGCTGAGCATGCCGTGGATGGCGATGCCGGTCGGGGGTACGCGCATCGAGCCCAATCCCGAATTGAAGGTGTATTTCTTCCCGTTGGCCCAGAAGCCGCCGTCAGCCATGCGGTTGGCGAACGGTGCCAGAAACGGGATGCCGCTGAGCCCGGGCCGTTGCTTCAATTGGCCCACATCCGGGGCGCCAAGGAAGAGAATATTCTTGCCGTGGACCGTCATGGAGTAGGCGCGGTTGCCGATGGAGGGCGCGATGGACACCTCGACGCCGGATGCCTTGTCGGCGAGACGAACGATGTCGACGCCGTGGTCCTGGGTTTGAATTGCGGAATAGTTCTGGGAAAGGGCGCTTTGGGGCATGGTGAGGGTGGGTAGGGCGAGCAGTGCCGCTAGCAGGGACGGGGATGGAAACTTCATCCCCACTAGTTTACGCCCGCTGGGCTCCGATAGAATCAAGGAAGAAGATGATTTCCAGCCGCGCGGTGATGTCTGGGTTTGTTTTGTTTGTCGCGACATTGTTTGCGGCATTTTTGGCACTGCCCCGGGCGAGCGCGGCCGACCCCGCATTGAACGCTTCGGCCTACGACGCCTTTTACAACTTGGATTTTGACCAAGCCCTGACCGCCTACGACAAGGCTGTCAAAGAGCAGCCCGGGGACCCGGAACTCCACAACCACGTCGCCCATACACTTCTGTACCGGGAACTTTTCCGCAACGGCGCGCTGGAAAGTGAAATGGTTACGGGCAACAATTCGTTCCTGCGACGTCCGAAAATGGAGCCACCAGCCGATGTTGAGCGGCGTTTTTTTTCGGAGATCGAAAGCTCGATGCGCTTGTGCGAGGCTGTTCTCGCCAAGAACCCCAAGGATTCCAGGACCATGCATACTCTGGCGGTCGCCTACGCGCTGAGGGCGAACTATGGATTCCTAGTCCGCAAGACTTGGATCGCCTCGCTGGGTGATTCGAGCAAGGCGCGCAAGTATGACAACGACGTGACTGCGCTCGATCCGAAAAATTACGATGCACTGTTCCTGCAGGGGGTGTACGACTACATCATCGGCAGCCTGCCGTTCAGCTGGCGGATGCTGGGCCATATTTCGGGTTTCCACGGGGACCGGGAGCGCGGTTTGAGAACCATCGAGTTGGTGACAAGGATGGGTTCGGAGAACAAGGTCGACGCAGCGATGACCCTATGTGGTTTGTACCGCCGCGAGGGCAATTATCAACGCGCGATTCCGATGGTGCAGCGTTTCGTGGAGGAGTTTCCGCGGAACTACCTCCTGCGTTTTGAGCTAGCGCAGATGTATGCGGCGGGCGGGCGGCGCCAGGAGGCTCTCGACACGGTGGCCGGTGTGGAACGCAGGAAGGTCGAGAACGCTCCCGGGTATGGCCGCATTCCGTGGGAGAAGATCCACTATGAAACGGGCAATTTGCAGTTCTGGTTCAACGACCTGGACCATGCGTTGGACCACCTCAAACAGGTGACAGCGACGCCGCAGCAGTTGGCGGAAATTGATCTCAATACCGGGGTGCTGGCACTCATGAGGCAGGGGCAAATCTATGATTTGAAGGGTCGGCACGACTTGGCGAGCATCGAATACAAACGGGCGATCCAGTTTGCGCCGGAGGCCGAGGCGGCCAAGGAGTCGCAGAAATACCTTGGATCCCCGTACCGCCGTGTGGCCAAGTCATGACAGTCCGGTTTCCACGTCGGACCGTGCGGTAGAGTGAAACAGTTCGGTCAATGTCCGCAATGAAAATAGCACTAGGAAGTTGGGCTTTTTCGTTCGGCCCCTACGCTGCGCACCCCGTGCCGTTTGAGGCAATCGTGCTGCGTTTGGCGGCAGCGGGTTACGATGGCATCGACATCAGCGGTTTCCCGCCGCAGGTCACGCTGGAGAGCCACCCTCCGGGCCAAGCGCGCGCCAATTTGGTGACCTTGCTGAAGGATTACGGTTTGGGCGTGGCCGGATACACGGCGGATTTCTATCTCAATCCCGCCGATCCGGACAACAAGACAGCCTATGCGGATCTGCTGAAGCGCAATATCGAGATGTGCGCGGACATCGGAAGTCCGGCATTGAGGGTCGATACGGTGGCGGCTCCTGGGTCGATTTCGGACGCTGATTGCGAGTCGTCCTTCCACCGCATTGCCGCGTTGTGGAGTGACGGCGCGGAGTTTGCGGCGTCGGCCGGTGTCAGGCTCGTGTGGGAGTTTGAGCCTGGCTTCGCGTTCAACAAGCCGGGGGAAGTGGTCCGGATGCACCAAGAGGTGCGGCATCCCAATTTTTCGATCCTGTTTGATGTCTGCCACGCATATATGTGCAGTGTCGTGGGTGCCCGGCAGCACGGCACGCGCTCCACGATGCCCGGTGGCGTGTACGAGTTCGTCGATGCGCTGCAGGGGCGCATCGGCGGCATTCACATGAACGACAGCGACGGCACCCTCCACAGCGAGGAAACCAGCACGCATCGACCGCTTGGGCAGGGAAAGATCGACTTCGACAAGTTGGTGCCGAGATTGTTGCAGTCCGCAAACGTGGAGTGGTGGACTATCGATATGAGTTTTTGGCCGGGGGCTTGGGACTTGATTGACTCCAGCCGCGATGCGGTTCGGAAGATGTTGGAGAAGCACGCCCCCAAGGCCTGAGCTTGGCCATTTTCCGATGAACAAAGCCATCCGGATCGCCATAGCCGGGATGTTGGTGAGCGGCTGTTTGGGCGCGATCAAGATCACGGCGGGCTACAGGGGCCATTCGGCGTCCGTCCTGGCGGATGGATTCGAATCGGCCTGTGATGTGCTTGCATCGGGGTTGGTGCTGGTGGGGCTAATCCTTTCGGCCCGCCCGCCTGATGAAAACCACCCGTACGGGCATGGCAGGGTAGAGACGCTTACCGGACTTTTGCTGGGCCTGTTCCTGTTCAACGCCGGATTGTTGATTGCCTGGCGCGGTTTGGCCAACGCTGCGGATGTTTCTCATACGCCCGAGCCTTGGACTATCTATCCCTTGATTCTGTCCATCATTGCCAAGGCGGCGATGATGCTTGTGAAGTCCAGCCATGCGAAAACCATCGGTAGCTCCGCTTTGCGCGCGGATGCGGCCAACGACGGGTTGGACATGATGTCCGGATTTGTGGCGATGGTCTGTTTGTCTCTCACGTTGTGGCAACCGGTACAGTTTGCCAAGGCCGACCACTACGGGGCGTTCCTTGTTGGTCTGATAGTAGCGGGCACTTCGATCCGGGTAGTGCTGGAGGACAGCCTGCATCTGATGGACACGATGCCTGATGATGCGTCGATGGCCAGGATCCGCGAAGTGGCCATGGGCGTCGAAGGGGTCCGCGGGGTGGAGAAGTGTTTTGCCAGAAAAACAGGAATGCGCTACCACGCCGACCTGCACTTGGAGGTTGACCCGGAGATTTCAGTCAGGGACTCGCATGAGATCGCGCAACGGGTGCGGATGCGGATCCGGCAGGAAGTCAACTGGGTGGCCGACGTTCTGGTGCATGTGGAGCCTTGGCCCGGGGGCTAGTTGCGGGATAGCGTTTCCTCTGTCAGCTCGAGCGCGTTGATGGCTGCATGGTTAGCCCTGGGCATGAAATTCAGGTTGATGTAGCCGTCGGCATCCGGCATCAAGCCGTGGAACTCCTTGATCAAGGGTTTGTGTCCGGCAATTTGGAACATGTCGAAGTCCTGGAGCAGGGGCTGCCTTTCGGCATAGACGTCGAAGCGGCGGCTACCGATTCCGCCCCCGCCACTTTCACCGGGGCCAAACCAACTCTCGGAAAGATAGAGCTTCAACGCGTAGGCTCCTTTTGAAACCGGTATGGCGTAGGAAAAGGTCCCGTATCGTTCGCCGAGCAGGAGATTGCGGTCCAGCGATCCTGGGTCGAGCTTGGGGCGGATTTTCAGTTTGCCGCCGCTGACAAATTCGCCATCCGGGCTCCAAGTCTTGCCTTGGGCGTCGGTCCAGGGCGCGGCTTTGGCGATCAGGCGGATTGGCTGCAGCCTGCCCGGTTCACCCGGCGTCAAGGAAATGCCACCGACGTAGGCGCGGGACTTGCCGCTCCGAAACGACAGGTGGAGGCGGTGGTCTGGTCCGGGGCGGACGTCGCGGAACACGCGGACGATCTCCTTTCCAGCCGGAGCGTTGCCCACCTGTGGATCCTGATTGTTGATGATTCGGACTCCGTTTACCGAGACGTCGAAGCCGTGGTCACTGGGAGTCGGATCGTCCGGTTCGAAGCCGGTTCGGGAGCCAAAATGCAGGCGCAGTTCCCAACTGGTCTCAATCAACGGGATGTCGTAGTCGAAAGTCCCAAAACGGAGCCCGGTGTGGGCATCGTCGGGGGCCATTGGAAAGGGTGGTCCGGCATAAATGCCGGTACCTCCACGAAACCAGCGGTCACCCCGCCAGAGGGTGCCGTTGTCCGCGACGATCAGCGTCCGGGGACTGGCACCGGGGAGGATATTGATCGGATCCTGCGGTGCAGGTGGACCGGATTGGATTCGCCAGAAGGCAAACAACGAGCCTGCAACCAGGACTGCCGCGGCTGCCGCCGCGCCCGCGAGCCAGCCTGCGGGGCGGAACGTCGCGGGTTTGGGTGGCCGGACGAAGTGCAGTTGCGGGCTCGGCACGGGAGAGGGCTGCGCGGGTTCAACCTCGACCGGGGGCTCGAAAACCCTGATGGGCTCCTCGTTGCTCACCTGCTGGAACCTCGGCACGTACTGGCCGGGGTCGATGACAAGCCTCAGGTCGTGGTTGGCACCTTCGGTCCTGTAGAACTGGTCGATCTTCTTGCGGAGTCTATGGACTTCGACCCGGACAATGGAATCCCGCTTGGGGTCGAAGTCCGGCGGTTTGCCGAGGCCGTCAACAGCGATGTTGTACTCCTTGATTTGTGCTGCATCGCCTGCCAAATACTTGCGGGCCAAGTAGTCGGCAATCTTCAACACCCCTGGGGATCGGAGCAACAGACGAGAATGCAGGACGGCTTCGAACTCGGCTCGTTCCGCCTCCAATACGTTCTGTTGGCTGTTGGGCATTCGCAGACGATTATATATCATCCGGTGAAAATCTGTAACGTGATTGATTCAAAACAGCTTGGATGTTCTGTAACGTTCACGGTCCGGCCTGTAACGGTTGTAGCCTAGCGCGTGGACCCCAAAGGCTAGAGACTATATAGGGTGCGCCGCCCGACGCGGCGCGGGGTTAGATTCAGGACCAGAGGAAGAACCGAATGAAAATTTTCAGAGACGCCAAGTGGGCGCTTCTTGCGATTGCGTTCTCCGCCGTGCAGGCGAACGCGCAGTCGATATACGGTACGTTGACAGGCATCGTTTCAGATCCATCGCAGGCAGTGGTCGCAAACGCGAAGATGGCACTCCGCGACCAGCAGTCGGGTTCGCGGCGCGAGACCAAGACCAATTCCGAGGGCTACTATACCTTTATTTCCGTACCGCCGGGAACCTATGAAGTCTCCGTCGCCACACCTGGATTCGAGGAGTTCCGCGAAACGGGTATCAAGATTGGTGGTGGCGACAAGGTCAACGTCAACATTACCTTGAAGGTCGGCAATACGACCGAGACGGTGGTTGTCTCGGGCGACGTGGACCAAGTCGCACTTGTCGATTCCGGTGAAAAATCCGAGCGCCTGACCACCAAGGAACTGGAGAGCTTTGTCCAGCTGGGTGCGAACGCTGCGGAATTCATCAAGATCATGCCGGGCTTCGGCATTTCCAATGGCACGTCCAATTACGCCAACTACAACGGCCAGACCGTTGGAATCAATGGCAACGGCGGTGGCGGAAACCAGAGCCCCCTGAACAATGCCTATTCGTACAACGGACTACCGTCAAACTCCCTCGACGTGACGGCGGACGGCGCGCACGTATCCGACCCTGGCTGCAACTGCGCCACGCCGGTGAATCCGAACTCGAACATGATTTCGGAATTCAAGATCCAGATGTCGAACTTCAGTGCGGAAAGCCAGAAGGGTCCGGGCGTGATCAGCTCGGTTGCCAAGGGCGGCGGCAGCAATTTCCACGGATCGGCGTTCACCACGTTCCGGAATGCGGCCCTCAACGCCAACGATTGGCTCTCCAACTACAGCAAGGTTGCCAAGCCGGAGAACAAGTACTACTACCCCGGCATGAACCTCAGCGGCCCGGTGCTGATCCCAGGCACGAACTTCAACAAGAAGCGCGACAAATTGTTCTTCTTCACCGGCTTCCAGTACTTCTACCAAGTTCTCGATACC
>CAITMP010000168.1 GCA_903893525.1 uncultured Acidobacteriia bacterium
AAACTGCTCGGCATCGACCCCCGACGCACGTTACCCGAGTGGAGGGAGGACACGTTTGCCAGCTGGGTTGCGAAGCATCAGCCAATGCATTCGGGCAAGCGTTTTGTTTTCTTCAACGACACGTTCACCAACCACTACGACCCGGAAATCGGAATTGCCGCTGTGGAGGTTCTGGAACGCGGGGGATGCCGCGTGGATGTGGTCCGCCCCGGCTGCTGCGGGCGGCCACTGATTTCGCAGGGCCTTCTTCGCCAAGCGCGCCAGCAATTGACGAAGGTGGTGGAGGCGCTGCACCCGGTGGCGGAACGGGGTGACAAGATCGTATTCGCCGAACCGAGCTGCATGTCGGCGGTCAAGGAAGACGCGATCGGGCTGTTGCGCGGGACGCTCCAGGAGAAGGCCCGGGACGTCGCCGCCGCTTGCCGGTCTTTCGAGGAGGCGGCGCTGGAAGTGGATCTTTTCCCGCAACGTTTCGACGGCAAGGTGCTGCTGCACGCGCACTGCCACCAGAAATCGATGGGTGGACTGGCCTCGTCGGTCGCGCTTCTGTCCAGGATTCCCGGCGCGAAGGTAGTGGATCTGGATGCCGGCTGCTGCGGCATGGCGGGTTCGTTTGGCTACACCAAGGACCACTACGATGTCTCGACCGCCATCGCGGAACGCAAACTACTCCCGGCAGTGCGCAAGATGGAACCGGGGGATATTCTCGTCGCAACCGGAACATCGTGCCGCCACCAAGTCGCCGAGTTGGACGGCGCAAAGGGCATCCACCCGGCCGTGTTCCTGCGCAAGCTGCTTTAGCCCAGCGAATATAATTGGGACTGTGGATCTCAACGGAAAAGTTTGTTTGGTGACAGGCGGAGTGCGTGGCATTGGAGCCGCGACCGCGATACGTTTGGCGAAGGCCGGAGCGGATATTGCGGTCCAAAGCCGCGACGCTGGTTCCGATCCTGCGCTGGAGGTGAAGGCCGCGGTGGAAGCGCTGGGACGCCGCTGTGTTTCACTGGCAGCAGACATGGCGGTTCCCGCAGACGCCGCGCGCGTGGTGGCGGAAACGGTGGAGGCTCTGGGACGCTTGGATGTACTGGTTCACAACGCCGGAGCGGCCGCACCGGGGTCTTTGCTGACGGTGTCCGAGGAGGTCTGGAACCATGCGTTCGCAGTCCACGTGCACGCCGCGTTCCATTTGTGCCGTGCAGCAGTGCCGCACATGATCCCGAACCGCGAGGGCGCAATTGTGTTGCTGGGATCGACCGCAGGAAAGCGCGGCGTGCTCGGTGCCGCGGCCTACGCCATCGTGAAGGGGGCTCTGCCGCAGTTCGCGAGGGTTTTGGCCCGGGAGCTGGCCGACCACAACATCCGCGTAAACTGCGTGTCGCCTGGCGTGATCCGCACGCGTTTCCAGGACATGCTGACCGAGGCGCAGGTGAAAAACAATCTGGAAAACCGCATTCCGCTGCACCGGGAGGGGACTCCGGACGAGGTCGCACAGGTGATTGAAACCGTGGTGACGAACAACTTCATCACGGGCGAGGAATTTGTGCTCGACGGCGGCCTGACCATGCGCATGGCCTGAACCAGATCCAGGCCATAATGGGTTCCATGGCGAGCCCATTGGATAGCTCCAGGCCCGGCAAAATCACCAAACATTTGGTGGAGCTGGGACAGGGCAGCCCGGATGCCCTGTCCCTCCTCGCACCCTTGGTTTACGACCACCTGCACCACCTCGCGTCCGGCCAAATGCGAGGAGAACGGTCTGCCCACACGCTCCAGCCAACCGCCCTCGTCAACGAGGCATTCCTGCGCCTTGGGTCCAACCTGCCCGCCGACGTCCGATCCCGCGCCCAGTTCTACGCCTTGGCCGCCCGCATGATGCGTTGCATCCTGGTGGACCATGCCCGCGCCCGCGCAACTGAAAAGCGGGGCGGAGGTGCTGCGCTGCCGCTGACCAAGCCCGGCTCCATTTCCTCGCCTACCAAGGACTTGGACTTGGAATCGGTGCTCGACGTCCACCGCACGCTGGAACGAATCGCGGCGCGCGATCCCCAGGTAGCCCGCCTCCTCGAAATGAGGTTCTTCGCAGGCATGACCGCAGAGGAAGCAGCCG
>CAITMP010000169.1 GCA_903893525.1 uncultured Acidobacteriia bacterium
GACCATCATTCTCACCATCGCAGTCGCCGCCATGACTTTCGCCCAGACCCCGGCTCCGGCAGCCCCAACAGCTACCGCCGCTCCGGCCAAGACCGCCAAGAAGGCGGCCAAGAAGGTCAAGAAGGCTGAAACAAAGATGGAAGCGGCCAAACCCGCCGATGCTGTCAAGCCCGCAGCCAAGTAGTCCAAATTCCAGCATTCCCAAAACGAAAAACAGGAGATACGACCATGAAGACCATCATTCTCACCATCGCAGTCGCCGCCATGACTTTCGCCCAGACCCCGGCTCCGGCAGCCCCAACAGCTACCGCCGCTCCGGCCAAGACCGCCAAGAAGGCGGCCAAGAAGGTCAAGAAAGCCGAAACCACCAAAGTGGAAGCAGCCAAGCCCACTGAAACGGCGAAGCCAGCCGTCAAATAGGACTCGCGACCGACACTCCGTCCGCCGCGCAACAAACGGGTCCCGCCTTCCGACGGCGGGACCCGTTTGCTGTTTTCGACGACCATCCACAAATGAACTGGCGCGCTTTCCTCCCGCTCGACGCTTGGAGTGTTGACAAGGAGAGCTTATGCCCACCCCGAAAACACTCATCGTAAAACCGGCACCCGGCAACGGGCTGCTGCAGGCATGGACACCCAACGGTAGATCAGATGCCGGACTTTGCCCCCTCGGACTGAGGTCCAGCGCCATCGGAATTCGTTGGAACGGCCCCCCGGAATCCGCGAGAAGCCAGGAGCACTGCACCGCGACCCGCGATCTCATGGAACAATCCCTTCAAAGTTGGGCGATGGCCACCAACGAGCGCGGGACACTGCTATTCCGCTCATGCCAGAAAGCCCCCGTGTTCCTCGCTAGCGCCACCTCACTCGTGATCGCCAGCGTTTCGGACAGGACCGGAGTTTGCGCCGAAGCCTTTGCCGTTCTGAGCGGACAAGTCCATCACAGCACCGCCAACGGCGAGGCTTGGACCCCATTCCATCCATTGCAGCCAATCCCCCGCGAAACAGGACAGGTGCCGGATCCGCCAAGGATCTCGATCATACGGAACAGCTCCGGGCTGCTGGACGTTGTGGCCTGTTGCCGTGACGGCATCTTCCGTGCCGAGCAGACAGGTCTCGGCGTGTTCCGGCAGTGGCACGCGTTTCATCGCGGCTATGACAAACGGGGAACCGTCATCCAAGACGAGCCCACCGGAGTGGCGGTATTCATCTCGGGGGACGAGTGGCATTCCAGACCCTCATCCGCGCTCCCCGCGTGGAAGCGGGTCCTGTAAAGATCTACGGGGTTACCCGGCTGCGCAGGGTACGCAGGGCGTTGAAACCTTCCTTGGCCACTTCGGCGTCGGCGTCCCTGCTGGCCTTCTCCAACGCGGCGATGGAGCCGGCATCCCCGCTGGCAGCCAGCACACGGCAGAGGCGGGTTTTCTCGTCGCGGGTGCCCTGCTCCAACGGCTGGTACAACGCCTGGCGAACATCAGCCCGGCGTGCGGCCTCGACCAGATAGGCCAAGGCGACATCGCGGTAGGCAGAGGAATTCAGGGTGTTCATCAGGTATCGGAGGGGGGCTTCCTCCGACACCGAAACATCGCCATGCATCACCAAGCCGAAGGCGGCACCAAGGCGGGGCAGCATCTTCTGCTCGTCTTTCCATGCCTGTTCGATGACCGGTTTGTCGGCCGGCTCTCCGGCCCGGCCCAAGCCTTCCGCTGCGGCGGCCCGATTTTTGTCGTCCTTGGCGGACAGATACGACTTCAGGACGTTGCGGTCCTGCGGCTCCGGCATCAGGGCCAAGGAGGCCAGCGCCGACCGCTCGGCAACCTTGTTGCGCGGGCTCGACAGGATGTTGCGCAGACCCGGCAAGGCATCCTTCGCCCGCAGCAGGCCTACGGTTTCGATCGCGGCCGACTGCACCTTGTCGTCCAAATCGCGGAGGAGATAGACCACGCGGGGGCCGGCTTCCGGGTCGCGGATCTTCTGCATTGCGATCAGTGCCTCGTACATGACCCGGTTGTCCTTGGTCCTCAGCGCGTCAATAAGGTCCGGCAACGCACTTTGTCCCCGGAGGATTCCCACGGCCCGGCACGCATTGGCCTTGGCATCCAGCGTGGCACCGTTGCGCACCACCGTCGCCAGCGCCGCCACTACTTCGGGGCGGACGACCACGAAAGCCTCGATCATTTGGTCGTTCGAGTCGCTAAACTTGGCCCGGATGGAATTCCCCGCCTTGATCACGGAGGAGCCGAGCCCCTGCTTGACGTACCCAGGCAGGTAGAAGTTCACCAGACCGTCCGTGGCCCGGATCTGGACCTCGGCGTCAACATCCTTGGTACCCCGGATTAGAGGGTCGATCGTGTCCTTGCCGCCGATGGCGATCAGCTGCTTGATCACCTCGACCCGGGTGTCCACGGCGGAGCTGTTCAGATACTGGACGACTGTCGGAATCGTGGACGTGCCACCCTTGGCGACGGCACGCACGTCCTTGGGCGTCTGGGCACGGGCAGTGCCGAAAATGCCGAGGGCGCAAAGCAGGATCGGGGCAATATGAGTGCGGGGCATCTATACCGATTATGCCGTGGATCGAACCAATGTTTCGTGAATTCCCGCGACGTCGTGAAATCCCGTGATCCTGGAGATGGCTCTGGGATAAGATTGGTGGGGATTTCCCGTCGTCTAAAACCGCCGTCCCAAACCAGGAGTTTCCACATGTTCCGCCTTTCACAAGTCACCATTTGCACATTGCTGGCCGTGGGCGCATTCGCCCAGACACCGCCACCGACCACGCCACCCGTTCCCGGACCTGGGGCACAGAGGCCGGTACGCCCGCCAGCCCCCACGCGCGACCCGAACACCCCCGGCTATGTGGCGGCAAAGGATCTGCCCGACGGCACGAACGCACCGGCCAAGGTGGATGGAAACTTCATCCTCGGCCCGACCCACCCCCCAGCTCCTGAAATGACGGTGCAGGACGGGGTGCCGCAGGGCGATATCTACAACTTCACGATGGAATCGACAGACAGCAAGCTCTATCCCGGCATTGCCCGCGACATGCCCCAACCGGGGACACCGCCTCCGACCGACCCAGCCGCGCGCAGGGTTGTTTCGAGCCATCCCGCCCCGTACACCCGCAAAGTGGCGGTCTATGTGCCGAAGCAGTACGTCCCCGGCACCGCCGCCCCCTTCATCATCGGCGCGGACGGCCCGGACCTGATGCTGTTCAAGGCCTTGGACAACCTGATCGCTCAGCACCGGGTTCCGGCAATGATCGCGATTTCGATCGGCAACGGTTCCGGCGATGCCCCTGGGAGCGAGCGCGGCTTGGAATACGACACGATGTCGCCCCGCTATGCGGAGTTCGTGGAAACGGAGGTACTCCCTCTGGTTGAGAAGCAATACAAGGTGAAGCTGACGAAGGACCCCGACGGCCGGGCCACGATGGGTGGAAGCTCGGGCGGCTCGGCGGCGCTGATTATGGCTTGGTACCACCCGGAGTGGTACCACCGGGTGTTGACGTATTCCGGCACCTATGTGAACCAGCAGTGGCCAGCAAACCCCGAGACGCCGCACGGAGCGTGGGAGTTCCACGACACGCTGATCCCGAACAGTCCGGTAAAGCCAATCCGGCTGTGGATGGAAGTTGGGGACAAGGACAATCTTGGAGCCCCGGACGGGTACCACGACTGGGTACTGGCCAATGAAAACATGGCCAAGGTGCTGGCCGCGAAGGGCTACCACTACCAGTTCGTGTTTGCCCGGAATGCGGGACATACGGACCGCACGGTGAAGATGCAGACGCTGCCCGAAGCCTTGGAATACATCTGGCAGGGTTATCCGGTCAACGCGAAATAGAATCAAGGACTCCGACATATGTTCCGTATCTCCACCATTTCCCTATTGTTCGCCTTGGGCGTTGCGACGACCGCCGTGGCGCAAACCCCTCCAGTTGCAGTTGCGGCTCGTCCCAATCGGCCAACGCCACCCACACGGGACCCGCATACGCCCGGATACGTCGCGGCCAAGCAACTGCCGGACGGAGCCATCCCTTCGCCCAAGGAGGACGGCAACTTCATCCTTGGGCCAACGCACAACCCGGCACCCGAAATGGCAGTCCAGCCGGGTGTCCCACAGGGCCAAGTCTTCGACTTCACGGTGGAATCGAAGGACAGTAAGATTTATCCGGGCATCGCACGGGAGCCCGGGACGTTCGGCACGCCGGACGAGAAGGATCCGTCGAAGCTGATCGTGACCACGAGCCACCCTGCCCCGTACACCCGCAAGATCTCGGTGTACGTACCCAAGCAATATGTCCCCGGCACGGTTGCACCGTTCATTGTGGGTGCGGACGGTCCGGACAGGGCGCTGTTTCCGGCCTTGGACAACCTGATCGCGCAACATCGTTTGCCCGTTATGATCGGCATCTCGATCGGCAACGGTTCGGGCGATGCCCAGGGGAGCCAACGCGGGATGGAGTACGACACGATGTCCGGGCTCTACGCGGAGTTTGTCGAGTCAGAGATCCTGCCGCTGGTGGAAAAGACCTGCAACGTGAAGCTGACCAAGGACCCGGACGGCCGGGCGACGATGGGCGGCAGCTCGGGCGGTTCGGCTGCGCTGATCATGGCTTGGTACCACCCCGAGCTGTACCACCGGGTGCTGACGTATTCGGGCACGTATGTGAACCAGCAGTGGCCGCAGAATGACAGCGTCCCGCACGGGGCGTGGGAATTCCACGAACGGCTGATCCCGAACAGCCCTGTGAAGCCGATCCGGTTGTGGATGGAGGTCGGCGACCGGGATAACTACAACCCCAACATCATGAAGGACAACATGCATGATTGGGTTTTGGCAAACGAGAACATGGCGAAGGTGCTGGCGGCGAAGGGCTACCACTACCAGTTCGTGTTTGCGACCAATGCGGGGCATACGGACCGCACGGTGAAGGCGCAGACCTTGCCGGAAGCGCTGGAATACGTTTGGCAGGGGTACCCGGTTGGCGGGAAGAAGTAGTGGGGGCGAGGCCGTAGCCGTGGCTACGGGCTTTCCAGACGGCCAGGGCCAGGGCGATTGCGAGGTCGTCCTTATGGCCGGACTTCGCGGCACCGGATGCGGCCCTTAGAGCTGCGAGTTCACGGGCGAGGGCTCGGACCCTCTACCGCTGGGTGCAGCAATATGCGCCGGAACTCGAACGGCGAACGCGGTGGTTTCGCCGACGCGGCGGGCGTCAGTCGTGGCGCGTAGATGAGACCTACATCCGGGTGAAGGGCGAGTGGAAATACCTGTACCGCGCCCTCGACAGTTTCGGGAACACAATCGATTTCTTCCTCTCCGCCCGCCGCAACATCTACGCAACCAAACGTTTTCTGGGCAAGGCGCTTCGGTCCAGTCGCCTGGGAACTGAAGTCAGCGCCATAAACACTGACCGGAATCCGACGTACACCGCCGCTATTGCCGCGCTCCGGAAGGAGGAAACCTTACACGAGGCCACCGAACACAGGCAGGCAAAGTACCTGAACAACGGTATCGAGTGCGATCACGGCAAAATCAAGCGCCTGCTGAAGCCCGGACTTGCCAGCGAAACTTCAGGGCTGAACTGTTACCTCGTGGCGATACGCACCGCAGGAAACAAGGGGGGGCTAATCGCTTTCGCGGCGAGAACGGACAATGAAAACGCCGCAATCAACCGTCTGTACCGTACCGGGCCGGGCTTCGTCGATGGCGACGGATATTTTGTCGATGTACGGCCTGACCACTGGCTAGTTGATCGCGGACATAACCAACACGGCAAACGGACGGCCTTCAAGCCGCTGTTGCTTTTCCATGTTCTTGTCGCCCGTAAGAAACACGTTGAAGCCTTCGGCTTCGATTAGCGTAAGCAGCGCACCGTTTTTAATACCGCCCCATTGCATACTGACCACGGTGTGAATCTCAAGCCGGGGCAGGGATCGCCCCAGCTTGCCCGGTACGTCCTCATCGAACAGAACCTTCACAGCTGCGCCTGAAACTGATGGGCGGCGCGATAGCTAAGAAGAGCCTTGATCGTGTCGAGACCAGCTTCCGGGTGAGCGCCTCCACCGGTAGGCGGGTGTTGTTGAGCAGCGGTACGCCGCTGACTTTGCCGGGGATGACTTCGACCAAAGAACATTCAGACCAGTCAAAAGTTACTTTTACCATGATCTGCATTCCTCCTTTCAGTTCGCGCCCCAGCGTCGGGCTGACCTTAGCGTGGTAAAGCTCCCCCAGCTGCCCCTGAATCTCGCGCGTGGTAAAGCCTGGCCCGTAAGCGGAGACATGGCCGGACTTACCAGGGATAAGTGCTGTGTTTGCCTGGACCCCTGGTCACCACAAGGACAGGATCTGGTCACCAGTTGCAGCCCTCGCCGCTGGCCCTTCGTCACCAGATGTGGTGCGAGATCCCCACTTCTGCCTCCATCGTGCGCGAACTCCAACGGGTCCGCCCCGTGGGCGGCTGGGTTGCCGCATAACCGTGCCGCAAGATTTTTTCCGACGTTAGTGTACTCGAAACTGTCTAAACGCCGCCTCAAGACGCTGCGTAGCTGCTGGCATCGCCGAGCGCCCGAAGACTACGTGTTCCCCTCGTGGCGCGAAGCCCACGACATCTCCAACCCGGCCAGCCGACCGCCCGTTGCGGTTCTGGGCGACGATGGTGCCTGTGTCTCTCGCCAAGCCCGGATACTCGCATCCAGAGCGGGCCCACTCCTAGCGCACTGAGCGCGAAAGCGGGTTCACCCGGCCAAGTTCGCTTTGTCCGAAACTGTTTCGCGCTCCGCAACCCATCACTTTTGTAAAAGCCCCTCCTACAGGCTCATCCGCAAGTCTCGCAGCCGATCCTCCAACTGGTCGAGCGTCTCGCCAATCCGTTCCTTGAATTGGATGGTCAACACGCCACCAAGATCCGATGGCAACTTGGCCTGCGTCTCAACCGTCGCCCCCCACTGCTGCAGCACAATCAGCCTCTGCAATCCCCGGTTTAGCCCCAACGCAAGCCCGATCTCAAACAGCACGTTCTGCCGAGGCTGATAGCTCCCGTCGTGTTGGATGTCATCGGCTGTGCAGATGCTGACGATGGCACCGCACTGGTTCATCCGGTCCATGAGGCCGTCCAGGATACCGGTGACCAGATCCGATGCGCTCAGCGTTACCATTTGCAATCCCCGGTTTACCAGTCTGTCTTTGACGGGATCTACAAACTTTCGCATCCTCTGCGGCTGGACATTGTGGACACAGAAGACCCTCCGCTTGTCGACATAGACACCGCGTTGAATCAATTCTTCCTTGATGTATTGCGCGGTCCAAAACAAGTCGCTTTTGCCGCGCAAGACCGCGTTGAGGGGAATGTTGTTGTAGATTTCCGTCACAATCTTGGATGTGAACTGTGTCAGGATGAAGATCGGATACGACTGCTCTCTCCGTTTGGCATGCGAGACGAGGCGCGCAAGATCCAAGCCCGTCATCTTTCCAGACGCCTCGTCGAACAGATCCAGGATCACGAAATCCCAAGAACCATCACGGAACAAGCTTTCAAAGTCTTCCCTGTGTTCGCAAATCGACAACTCGATTTGCTGGGGCCGCAACACCTCCTTCAGGTACTGCATGAACAATTCCGGTTCGTCGTCCCAAACCAAGCCTGTTACGTAGCCCATTGTCCGGACCTCCTTGAGTTTGAACCCGGCACAGCCGGGGCCTACTTCTTGTTCTCGTGCATCTCGTCGCGTGCGATCAGTACCAGCGTAGCAGTGACAAATCCGTCGCCATCGCTCATCCCGAGCGTGCCACCATACTGTTTGATTTCGGCAGCCTGTTTCATGAATGTCGAATCGGGTCCGGGTGCTCGATAATCCTTGACCCTGGCATTGCGCACCCGGATCGCCCAGCAATCCACGCGCTCCTCGTCAATCACTGATTGGAACGGGTCAACCTCAACGGTGGGCTGTTGCCTTCCTCCCTGGCGTCGACCGGCATGTCGAATATTGGTCAACAGATTTCGGAGGACTTCACGCAGGGCCAGCGGATCGGCCAAAACAAACCTCGGGGTGAAATTCGACTTTTTCTCAAGCGTTCGCTGCCACAAACGACCCTGTGGCCGTGAGGACAGGTATTCGTCGGCCTCGGTGAGAGCTGTCCGCAAGACCTCGTGCAACGGGACGACGTAGGTGTTGAGGGCCTTCCCCACGGGCTGCGAATCATCGGTCAGCGCAGCCTTCAATTCCGTGATTGCCCACTTTGCCTCAACCAATTCTTGGCCTGTAACAAATAGCGTTTCGCGGATTGTCAATAGTGTGGATCGGACCCTCGCGGCTTTTTGAAGCAAGGCCGAGATGTCCGGAACACCGTCGCTTGCGGAATGGAATTGAAACAGATTCCGAACGAACGAAACAATGTCATCCAAGCTTCCGGCCGCATAGATTCCTTCTTCTACCGTGCGCTTGAGTGCTCGATCCTCCTCCAGCAATGGAGCGCGACTTATCGGTGAGCCGTCAGGCGCGATCAGCTTGAATTCCAATGCAGTGATGGCACGCTCCAAGCCCTTGAACAGCGGATTGTGCCTAGCTCCATATCGAAGCAACTGACCCTGCAGATACCGCAGAACTTGGTGCCTGGAGCGTTGGCCGTGGTCGCCCAACTCTCGCGACAGTGCGTGAAGATTTGAGATGGCTGCATTCGCGACAGGGTCGTCGGTCGGCTGCCTGACTAATCTTCTAAGGGCGTTAACTCTTTCGCGTATTCCCTTCAAGAATGGATTCAACTCCGGTCGATCCGCCCGATAGCCTGGGACGGCCAAATGGAGCAAAAACGAAATCACCCAGACCACCCGCTCCTTGGAGAAATACGCGACCAGCGTTTGGGGATGGTGCTCCCAATCCCGATCTAGAATCCTCGATACGATTTGCGAATACTGCTCAGCGTGTCCCACGTCGAGGTAGGAGGTCAGTGCTAAGACAAAGAGCCTGTAGGTTTCGGTCTCGATCGCCTCCACCAGGATACCGTCCCCGCAGTCTTTCGCGTCCCAGAACTCCGCCTCTGACTGTGTCAGGAGTCGCACTAGTGTGTCTCTGAGTCCGGCGAACTGGTTGGAGCTACGCAAGTAACTAATGTCCGCCACAAGGATTGCTGCTATCTTGTACAGTCTACTTCGCTCACGGTATACACCGAGCATTCGAATCAGTGGCGCGTATTCCCGGTAACGGACTGCGCGGGTGCAGTACGCAAACAACCGACCATCATCCGTTTGCGCCGGAACCTGCGGATGTAAGTCCTCTGCCCTCCAGAAGGAAACTGGCTCCGACGGCGACAGCTTCTCAGGAATGGAGGTTGCGAATCGCATCCCAGTCACCTGGTCGGCGCGGAAGTACCTGAGCTCCTGCTCCATCAGCGACCGAAACCCAGAGTCCTTGGTGTGCCCACTGAAGTCTCGGGCCAAGTTCTCAACGAAGATTTCGGAACGTAAGAGGTCCTCGCTCTCAAGGTCCGAGACGTTGTAGACGGAGACGAACTCGAACTCGGTAATGCTTCGGCTGCCTGCTACACCGCCAACCAGAGTCCTGATCCGTTCGATGAAGTCCGCCGTACGAACACCCATCCTATTCACTAGCGTGACAATCGTGAGCCGTCGTATTTTCTTCACGAGAAGTAGCGAGACAATCTTTGTCAGCTTTTCCATCGATCTGGCGGCGGCAAGCACAAGATAGACATGTTGGCTTTCTATGTGCCCTGACTCGGGTGTCAGAAAATAATGCGAGTACTCGCTTCCAAGAGAGTCCACTCGCGGTATTAGCACGCTATGGACGGCAAGGCCAGACAGATTAGTTCGGGCTTGCACGAACTGAAGCAGGCTCAGGTCGTCCTTGGCCAGCGTCGTAGCTACGAAGTGTGGGTTGCCTTCCTTACCCCCTGCCTTTGCAAAGGTGGCGGCCTCAAACTTCTCCCAAATTGCATCACCGTGCGCGTCCAGAAGCTTTTCAAAGCGGATGGCCGTAGTGAACCGGCTGCCGTCAGCCTCATGAATCCCGAAGCGCAGTGCATGGGATGATTCGAAGTGATGGAGCGTCGCAGAGTCCGAAAATGCTGCGCTGATTCCGTTCCGTACAACCACGTCTTCAGGGAGGATTGTCCGTGGATCGATTCTGATGAGCGTCTGACCCTCGGCGGGCTCTACAGCCGGAAGGTGGAATGGAGCCAATCCGAACACGGGCGTACCGAACTCGAGCAGTTCCATGACGTCGGTGGACCGCTGGAGAAGCAGTGCGGCTTCACGCGCCTCGCTTTCCACAAGACGAACCATACCAAGCACTGCCACTGGTCGGCCACCCAGTTGTCGAACAATCGCGCAGAGGTTTCGAATGAGATCCGAGGAACTAATGACATCGGTAAGTACGAGAATGTTCTTGTCCCTGAAATTGAGTAATGTCCAAGGAAATGCATCTTGATAAGGATATGGCCCGAGATACTGGCATTCAAGTGGTTCCCTGTCGGTCTCGACCAGTGACTGGAGGTGATCGAGGAGGTGTTTCGCGGTGGAAGTGCAAGTCACGACAGTGTCGAACCAAGTGTCGTTCCTAATGTGTTTGGCCAGCGCCGCCAGCTCTGCCATAAACACCTCGAATTCCTCTCGGTGGCCAAAGAGTTCCCAAAGCGTTACGTAATACCGCTGCAGCCGACCCGAGTTCGTGACAAACACGGCACCGGCATTGCGCTCGTCACTGCCAACAGGCAGACCGTGCAATTCCGCATCTAGCAGCATACCGCTGGCAGGATCAGCAATAAATTCGTTGAGACGTTGGCGAGACATTCGGGCAGTAATCTGACACGATACCACGGAGAGAGCCGAGTGGCAAGAGAACTGCGCGTAATTGTTTGCGGCAAAGCAAAAGCGTCTTGAAATGTTTCAGCGGACGCCGGAACTAGACCGCACTTCCATCCTTCGAAGGACCGAAAGCGCGGCATGTGCTTCGAGCTCCGGCAGGGTTGAATGGATGATCGATTCGAGCTTTTGCGCCATGTCCAACGTATTGAACGTGCGTCCAAGTTCCCGAAAGGCCTTTTGATCTGAGTGCCAGAGCCTTGGGACCAAGGTCTGGAGTGCCCCGTCAACGCCAGTGGACCTAGCCAAGCTGCCCACGGCCAATTCATTGGCTGTCTGATATGCAAGTTTGGGCCGCTGGTCTTCGGGCCGTGATTGTAGGAACCGCAAGATGTAAGGGTGCTGGGTTGCTGCCGTCATCGTGTAGTCAGCAAATTCACTACTCAGGGATGGATCCAAGGCCAAGCCTTCGACTACGGCCAGGAACACCTTTTCCCACACGGCGTGCTGGTCGGAAGGTATGATACTAGGTAAGATCCGCAGCAGCTCTCGCGGTTCAGCGTGCCGAAGTTCGGCAACTACATCTGCGGCCATCTGGTGGTTGCCTTGAAGCGCATACTGTCGCGCGATCATACTGCCAACCGTCGCGTCCGGCTCGGGACTCGCCTGCCAAACCCGGAATGCAAAGTCAATGATGTCACCAGAAGGAGCTACGCCATTTTGAACTGCGTTGGACAAAGCTTCGCGTACCAAAGCATGGGTAGCCATTTCGTCGGCTATCGGCACTGCCTCTGTTAGTACCTCCCAGAATCTTCCCCGACCATTTAGCGCACGCATCAGCGGCTCTATAGTGGAACGGTCGGGAAAGAGACGGGCCAGATTTCTTAGGTCGGAAATCACCTGCGACGGATTCGACAAGAACTTTCGTTCGAGAGGCCCCGTGATTGTCACGGCCTTTGCAGCCATGAATTTACGTGGCAACAACCGCACAAACAAACTCACATAATCCCGCGACAGCTGGTCGTCCCGAAACTCGACGCTATGCCCAACCTTCGAGTGCTCCCGCTTTTCCAAGGAAGGGTCGGAATGCAGAACGAGAACCTCGCCGCAATCAAGCTTTTCGCCATCGCCCTCGGGTTGCTCCAAGAACGCCTTCAAGTGCGCGCGGACGTCTGCTTCCCCTGCAGCGTCCAACGGTATCCTGGTTAGCACTGGAATGATATTGAGTGGAAACGGGGACTCGTTGCGCCTTGCTTGCAAGACCCTCAATGCCGCCCGGCTACCCTCGCGGCTCTCCGCGTTGTTGCTGATGAAGCACACCAGATGCTCCGCGAAGATCCCCGCCGCCACCCAACCCAGGTCCGTGAACCCCGTCCGGGCATCGATCAACACGAAATCCGGGTTAAATGCTGCTTGGACATCCTGCAGCAACTGGCCGACGGCTGCCCGGCCCCTTTGGTTGCGTATGAAATCGCGCCAAACACTGAGGGACAAAATTTCGATATAGGTGGGCGAAGGCGCGTTCCCGGCTGCCATCAAGTGAATCGAGCCTCCCGTAAGACTCGTTGTGTGTGCCTCCACAACATAGTCGCTGATGGGAAGCGGCGTTTCACCGGAGGCACTAGCACTTAGGTAGTCTAGAAACCCAAACTTCACCGGCAAGGGCCGCTCATCGGAACCCAGTTTGTAGTGGAGTCCAGGAGCCTCCAGGTCCATGTCGATGACGAAGACCTTGCATCCGAACCTCGCAAGCACTTGGGCCGTATTAGCCAGTGCCAAGCTCCGGCCTGTGCCTCCCTTGTAAGAATAGAAGGTTACGATGTCCATTTATACGCTCGCATGTACTTCAGACTTGGCGGAGGACCAAGGTTTCGAGCCCAAGAGATCACTGGCTGGGTCATTCCAAGTTTCCTTTTGCCCGTATCCGCTCCATCGCGGCCAGCCATCCCGCTTCGCCCGCCAGTCCAGCCTCAGGTCTCCGCAACGCCCCTTCGTCCGGTTGATCATGAACGCCAGTTCGCGCCGCTTGGAATCGTTTCCGGCGGGACTCTTGTCAATCCACCGCACGAACTGAGTCAGTCCTGACTCCAACTCACGGGTCTTTTTTTTCCTGTCACCAGGTTCCTCGTCAGGAAGGCCCAATAGCCCCTCAAATCCGCTTCCCGGATTGCCCTTAAGCAGCGTGTGCGGCCTACCCTCCAACATGTCCTTCCACACGCCCAATAGATGGTACGAATATTGGTTCTCCGATAGAGCACTCCGGAATGCCCGGATCAATGGCACCCGGTCATACGTCCCGTCCAGATCCGCTTGGACGGGTCCGGGCTCCTCATAAATGCTTCGCAGCGGCGAGGCCAAGACCGCGGGCATCTGCAGGCCGGACGCCAAATAGAACAACTCATACAAGAGCGCCGGGCGGAAGTTCGACACCGACTTTGCCGCGCGGAAATCCTCCAAGAGTCGGCGAACCGGCTTGGCCAAACGGTAGCGACGGTCGGGATTACCACCACATAGGCGTAGGAAATAGGGGTGGATGAGCTCATCCGGATCGGAACCGGCACCGTCCGATCCCTCAAGCCAAGCTTGGAGCCGAACTGGATCGGGTTCTGCGGACTCCAGCCACTCTTCGGCGCGACGTTCCCACTCCGAATGCATCGTGTAATCGCCCATGGTAACACTTCCGTAGTGCCTAGGAAGCGTCCAGCGCCGAGGCAACCTGCGAGACCCAAGCACCGTCACGACCGAGAGCCCCCAACTTGGCCGCGAGCAGGGCTACGTGTGCGACGCGGCTCCGCATCACGTCGTCGTCGTGCGATTCGCGCTGAACTTGTACGCAATCCCGGTCCGAGTCATGCATCGAGGCACCGTGGGATCGCGGCAACCCGACAAACTCCCGTGCCCAAATCCCTGCCGACGGGGCCGGAATCCCGACGCAGCACCCGCCGGCGTCAGCCTGCCACGAATCAGGACTGGGGAAGAAGTACTGGCTTCCGAGATCCAAGCTCGTGGGGCGATAGAGGATCTCAAAGCTGTCCGCACGAAAACGCAGCAGGACCAGCCAGTGCCGATCCTTGCCCCGGCTGGGAACGCCAACGCGGTGCAGGAGCGCCGTGGCGTCCCAGCTTCCTGCCGTCGCGTCCCTGCAATGCGAAAGATCTTCAGGCACCGTCAGCCAAAGAAGCCGCTTGGACGGGAGGGCATCCAACGCTTCAAGGATCAAGCGGACGAAGCGTTCGCGCTCCGGGGAAACCATCTTCTCGTGGACATATTTGAGGGTGTCATTGGAATGGGCTGTATTCGGATAGGCAGGCGTGAGCACACCGTCCTCCTGTAGTCCATGGAGGAGTTGATGACCGCCCCTCCCGCTCAGATTGAAGCTGGTGACGAGTTCCTGCACCGAGACCGAGCGTGCGGCGTTCCCGGGTCCATGATCCAGTTCCTGCTTCATCCGGAGAGGATCGCCGTCCCACGCTCCCTGCAAGCATTGGAACAACTGCCGCACGTTCGGATTGTTCTTCGGCGGGGTTCCCGCCGGATCGACGAACCCGTGGGCCTTCATCAATTCCCAAAGCGCCGCCTCGCGCTCCATGGTCACATGCGGATCATGCTGGAAGTTGAACGCGTGGGCGCGCTCGGAGCGGTCCGCAGACCCTTGCCACTTCTCCAGCAACGCATATAGGAAGTGCTTCTCGTCCTGCTCCCGGTTGAAGATCCGCATTCGTGGCTTCCAAAACTCTATCCACCGATTGTACCCCATTTGTCTCTGGAAGTGGATCTCAATCCATCCCCGATACCGAGTGAACAAAACCCCTTCGCGGTATTCGGCTGCGACCAGGCGCGCTGCCTCGCACCAAGGCAAAGAAACTACATGCACTGACCAGGGTCCGACCGTATCCTGGATCAGCAGAGTCAACCCGGTCAGCCGACCGCTCTGACTGCGGTTTATTTGACTCGCCGGTCACAGCCCGCCAAGAAATATTTTCCGCCCCTGCAACCCCAACAATCCATTACGAAACAGCCCTTGATCCCTATCAAAAACGAAACCTCGATAGTTCGTTTTCGCCCCCCCTGCGCACTACAATCGCGACGCGATGGAAACCATGAACCAAGCCAACACGAACCAAACCACCACCCAAACCGCCAAGCCAAGATCCGAAGCTCAAATCGCCGCCTCCCGCGCCAACGGTGCCAAGTCCAAGGGTCCCGTCACCCCCGAAGGCAAGGCGATCTCCGCCCAAAACTCCCTCCGCCACGGCATCCTCGCCCAAACCGCCATCATTGATTCCGAGGACCCCGGCCAGCTCCAGCTCCTTTTCCGCGAACTCTACGAAACATGGGACCCCGCCGACGAGCACGAGCGCAACCTCGTAGAC
>CAITMP010000170.1 GCA_903893525.1 uncultured Acidobacteriia bacterium
AGCCGTCGCCAATCGCGAACCTGCACATCACCACGAAGTTCATCGGCGAATTTCCCGACGCCCGGCTGCCGGAGCTGAATGCGGCGTTGGCGGAACTTCCGCGGACGGGGCCGATTGAGATCCGGGTGGCCGGGTTCGGCTGTTTTCCGGAGGCCGCCAATCCGAAGAGCCTGTTCGCGACCGTTCAATCGAGCCCGGAACTGGCGAACTTGGCGATGGAAACGGGCCTTGCGGTGCAACGGCTGGGTGTCGAAATGGAATCGCGGCCCTATGTTCCGCATGTGACCCTCGCACGGTGGAAGGGGCACTCCCCAAACGTGGCTCCCGTGCAATTGGATGATCAGGATTTCGGCAGTTTCAACGCAACCGAATTCCACCTCTACAGCAGCGCGCCGGGGCCGACAGCCTCGGTCTACCGGAAGCTGGCAACCTATTCCTTGGAGCTGAACGCATGATCGGACCGTTGACAGTACTTCTGGCTTTCCTCCTGGGTGGCATCCCGTTCGGCCTGATCATTGTGCGGCTGATGACGGGCAAGGATGTGCGGGAGTCTGGATCGGGAAATATCGGTGCCACCAATGTCCTGCGCACCACGGGTCGGATGGCCGGGATTCTGACGTTGCTCCTGGATGCGCTCAAGGGCACGTTCGCGGTGCACGTTGCGGACTACCTGACCCACGGGTCGGTACTTTGGATGAGTGCCGCGGCCTTGGCGGCTTTGCTGGGACATGCCTTTTCCCCGATGCTCAAATTCAAGGGCGGCAAGGCCGTGGCGACGTTCATCGGCGCTTTTGCCTATCTGACGCCGATGCCGTTGCTGGCTGTGGTAGTGATTTTCATTCTGGTGCTTGCATATACGCGGTACCTGTCCCTCGCCAGCATCATCGCGGCGGGACTCTTTCCGGTGGCCTGCTGGATGATCCTGCATCCAGATTGGCCGGTGCTTGCGGCGGCCCTCGCCGCCGCTGTTCTAGTGGTGGTGCGCCATCGGGACAACATCGAGCGGATCTTGGCGGGCAACGAGCGCGTTTTCCAATTCAAAAAGACGGTCTGAACGTGGCAAATCTGGCGATCATCGGTGGCGGCAGTTGGGGTACGGCGTTGGCGCACGTTCTGGCGCAGAAATTCGACGGGGTACGCCTCTGGTGCAATGAGCCCGAAATCGCCGGGACCATCCAGCGCACACGCGTCAATGAGGTTTTCCTTCCCGGCTTCCGACTGCCTGACAACATTGCGGCCACCAGTTCGCTGGAAACGGCCTTGGGCGGGGCCGACATTGTGCTGGGGGTGATGCCTTCGCACGTGGCTCGCGGGGTCTATGGCCGGATGCTTCCACTGCTTTCGCCCACGGCGAACCTCGTATCCGCCACCAAGGGGCTGGAGAGCGGATCGCTGCTGCGGATCTCCCAGGTGATGCGGGAAGTTGCCGGCCCAACCGCCCGGATCGCGGTCTTGACCGGGCCAACTTTCGCACGGGAGGTGGCGGCAGGGCGTCCCACGGCGGTTGTTGCGGCGTCTGAGGACGAGGTGTTCGCGCAGGAGATCCAGGCCGCGTTTTCAGGCCCCTCCCTGCGGGTCTACGCGAGTTCGGACCCCGCCGGTGCCGAAATCGGCGGCGCGCTGAAGAACGTCATTGCGATTGGAGCGGGCATCTGCGATGGCCTGGGGTTGGGGCACAACGCCATCGCGGCGCTGATCACGCGCGGATTGGCGGAACTGACGCGTCTCGCGGTCGCTGCTGGCGCCCGGCCTGAAACGCTCTCCGGCCTTGCAGGGTTGGGGGATTTGGTGCTCACGTGCACCAGCGATCTAAGCCGGAACCGACAAGTCGGGCTGAAACTCGCTTCGGGCCTAATGTTGGGACAGATTGTCTCCTCCACTCCGATGGTCGCCGAGGGCGTGAAAACCACGTCGGTGGCAATGGAACTGGCTGCGAAATACGGGGTGGACCTGCCGATCACCGCCGAAATGCATGCGGTTCTGAACCAAGGCCGGTCGCCGGAGGAGGCGATTCGAAGGCTGATGGCC
>CAITMP010000171.1 GCA_903893525.1 uncultured Acidobacteriia bacterium
GGATCATTCAGACTGCTGGGGGATTTGGATTCTCCTACGAAACAGAGAAGTCGGTCCTGGACGGAGACGGAAGGATCGACGTGGTGCTCACTCGCGGCGAGTTGGTCCTCGCGTGCGAGATCTCCGCTACCACCTCCGCCGAACACGAAATCGGGAACATCCAAAAATGCCTCCGTGCCGGGTACAAGCGCATCGTCCATATCTGCAACCACGCCGGCCGCCGGGAGAAAATGCGGGAACTGCTGAGCGGTCTCGTATCACCCGCAGAGTTCGATCTGGTACGTTTCCAATCCACCAAGGAGTTCCTCCAATTCCTCGGTGACCTCGCCACCGCTGCGATCGGAAACCAAGCCTCGGACTCGGGAGGAAAAACATCCATTTCCATCACTGGCGATCCGACAACTGGCGACGTTGGGGAAAAACTCAAAGACCTACTTGCTCAACTGGCTGAAAAGCTGAAGAAGAAGAAGGGACTCCAGTAGCGATCAGTCAAAACGTGCTCCGAATACCCTGCTTCAATGTCAAAGAATCGGAAAGCTAAGAGACTGCGGCGAGATTTGAGGCGCAATCCGCAGCAGTTTGTCGATGCGCTTGAGGCTAGGCTCCGGAGCCGCAGTTGGAAGTGTCAGACAATGGGATGCGAAGTAATGGTCCCGTCCGGACAGGCGTTTTGTCCGTCGTGCATTGAGCGCCGGACCGAAGCCGTTATTGCCGGCAATCGGAAGGCGGGCGCACCGCTAAAGAACGGATGCCGTGGATGTGGGGCAGCGGCGGCCCTAATCGGAGAAGGCTTTTGCACCGACTGCCTTGGAAAGGGAAGATGAACGCCCAATAGCCTGTAAGCGTCACGCGTAGGGCCGGTATGCAAGTGGAGGCATAAAGGTGATAGTGGAAGCACTATGACGTTGATGCCTTCGGGGATGCAGCCGCTGAAAGCCGATGTGCTGGGACGGGTACGAACACCTGCGGCGAAGCAGGACGAGATTCTGGACGAGTTCGAGCGCAGCGGGGTAAGTGGGGTCGAGTTCGCCAAGCTGATCGGGGTGAAGTACGCGACCTTCGCGGCCTGGAGTCGACGCCGCCGTGGAAAGGAGGCCCGCTCCCCCAAACGCCGGCATTCACCCAAAGCGCCCGTTGAGTTCGTTGAGGCCGTTGTACCCAGGACACTGGCGCAACCGATGGAGGTGGAACTGCCCCGCAATGTCCGGGTCCGATTCTCTACGGCGGCCCAAATCCCACTGGTGATCGAACTTCTTCGGAGCCTGGAGTCGTGCTGAGTTTTGCCGGGAGCCTGAAGGTCTTCCTAGCGCTCGAACCCTGCGACATGCGCAAGGGCTTCAATGGTCTCCCAGCACTGATCACCGGACGGCTTCAGGAAAACCCTCAAACCGGTGCCTTGTTCGTGTTCACCAACAAGCGTCACAACCGGATCAAGATCCTGTTCTGGGATCGAACCGGTTTGTGGATCTGCACGAAGCGACTGGAACACGGGACCTTCTCCTGGCCGAAGGCAACGGATGGTGCCTCGACCAAATTGTCGTTGAGCCCGGAAGCCTTGAGTCTGTTGACCGACGGAGTGGATCTCAGGGATGCGAAGCTCAGGCCTTGGTACCAGCGGGAATGACACTCTTTTCTCATTCACGCGCGGCATGCTAAGTGCTCTATCAGAAGGCGTTGCAAACGACGCCACAGGACACCGAAAGCCACCCCACTCTGGAGTGGGCGCTCTCGGAACTGTCGGCATCGCGACGCGAGATCGCCCTGCTTCGCCAGAAGCTGGATTTGGTGCTCAAGCGGATGTTCGGTTCCTCCAGTGAGAAGATCTCCAAGGATCAGTTGGAACTCCTCTTGGCTCTCGCGGAGACGCCGGCGCCTGAGGTGAAGGAAAAGCCCGTGGCGCCAGTTCCCCGGCCCCGGAAGGAACGTCGGCAGCGGTTGCCCGAGAACCTGCCCGTGGTGGAGGAGGTTCTGGAACCCGAAGCCGTGAAGGCTGAACCGGAGCAATGGCGGAGGATTGGTGAAGAAGTGAGCGAACAGCTCGATTACCAGCCAGGCCGCTTCTTCCGCCGTCGTCTGGTTCGCCCGAAGTACGCGCATCGTACCAATCGGGATTTGGCTCCCATCGTGGCCGAAATGCCTGAACGCCTTCTCGAACGCAGTCTACCGGCTCCAGGACTTCTGGCTCAGGTGCTGGTGAGCAAGTACTGCGATCATCTCCCGCTTTACCGTCAGGAAAGCATCTACTCCACTCGCCATGGGGTGAACCTGCCGCGTCAGACTCTTGCTCGGTGGGTGGAGTTGGCAGCCGATTGGTTGCAGCCGATCTACCAAGCCATCCGCACCGGGGTGATGGCTGGAGGATACGTTCAAGTCGATGAGACCCCGATCGACTACCTCGATCCGGGGAAAGGGCAGACTGGACAGGGTTGGTTGTGGACCGCTTCAAGACCCGGGTGGGGATGTGATCTTCCAGTGGGAGACCAGCCGGGCGTCTTCGTGCGTGGGCAACCTCCTGCCCGGAGACTTTACGGGCACTCCGCAATGCGACGGTTATGGGGCCTATCCTGTCTTTGTTCGGAATCACATGCGCCCCGTGGTGCTGGCGGGGGGGGGGGCGCATGTCCGGCGGAAGTTCTACGAGGCACGCGATCAGGAACCAAAGCTGAGCAGCTGGTTCCTGCGCCAGATCCAGCTGCTGTACCAAGTGGAGGCCAAACTCCGCGAAGCCAATGCAGGTCCTCACGAGCGGGCCTCAGCCAGGGCGGCGGAGAGTCGCATGGTCGTGGAGCGCTTCCACCGGGTACTGCTCCGGGTGCGATCTACGAGATTGCCCAAGAGTCTGTTAGGGACTGCCATCTCGTATGCCTTGGGGCAATGGGCAGGGATGACCGTGTTCCTCGGTGATGGCCGGGTAGAGATCGACAACAACCTGGTCGAAAACGCCATAAGGCCCACGGCCGAGGGAAAGAAAAATTGGCTCTTTGTGGGAGAAGCCGGTGCTGGTCAACGCGGTGCCATCCTCTACTCGGTGATCGAGAGCTGCAGGCGACGGAAGATTGATCCCTACGCCTACCTTCGTGACGTGCTCACACGTCTCCCCTCCATGACCACACGTCAGATCGACGA
>CAITMP010000172.1 GCA_903893525.1 uncultured Acidobacteriia bacterium
AAGCGGAGGAGGCCGATGCCGACGTGATGAAGCGTCCTCCCAGAAGCGCAGCTGAACGGTTGTTCTCGTTTGCCACTGTCGGATGGGCGGTACTTGAGGGGCTAAGCGTGCTCGCGGCATGCCTCGGAGTGTTCCTGTACTCCCGTTCCAGCCAGCAGCCGGACGCCGCCCGCGCGTTGACCTTCCTGACGCTGGTGGTGTCGGTACTTGTGGTCATCCTCGCCAACCGCTCCTGGACCCGAAGTATTTTCAGCATGATGAGCGTGCCCAATTCCGCGCTCTGGTGGGTGCTGGGAGGTGCCAGTGCATTCCTGTCACTGGTGCTTTTCGTCCCAGCGGCCCAGCGCCTGTTCCATTTCGCGCCCCTTCGCGCGGGAGACATGGCGCTCAGTTTCGGGGCAGGCGTGGCATGTATGATGTGGTTCGAACTGGTCAAGCTGTCAAAGTGGCGGAAATCTGCATATGGCACCGTACAGCCGTAGTCAGGGTTGGTTCAGCCGCGACCGGGTGCTTCTCCTCACGCTTGGGCTGGCCACCCTGCTGGCACTGTACCTCTGCTATCTGATCGTCCAGCCGTTCATCCCGGCCGTAACCATCGCGGTGGCTGCGGCGGTTGCCACCAAGCGACCGCAGCGCTGGCTTTCCCGGCGTCTACGGTCCCGAACCGCAGCCGCGAGTGTCGGGGTGCTTCTGGTGGCGGGCCTGATCGTGGTCCCGTTGACAGTGCTGATCACCTATCTGGTGCGCCAGATGATCGCCAGCATCCGCTGGTGGCAGGCCGGGGGCGGGCTGGCGGAGTGGCACCGGATCGTCAATTTCGCGCCTGTGATCGGCCGTGCGATCGCGTGGGCGCAGACGAACCTCAACCTGCAGGATCAAATCGCCTCACTGGGGCAGAATCTGGCCAGCCAGGCCGGTAGCCTCCTAGCTGGCTCCGTCAGCTTGGTGACGCAACTGGTCATCATGCTTTTCGTCCTCTTCTTCCTATACCGTGACGGCGACCAAGCTCGGCGGGCCCTGCGCCATCTTGTGCCGCTTTCCGATCAAGACGCCGACCGGATGGGAACCCGCATCGAGGACACGATTCTGGCAACAGTCAATGGATCGCTCACCGTGGCCCTCGTGCAAGCGCTGATGTCCGGTGTGATGTACGGTGCGTTGGGAGTTCCGGCGGCGGCGATTTGGGCTGGTGCCACCTTTATTGTGGCGCTGATTCCCATGTTCGGAACCTTCATGGTCTGGGTTCCGGTGGCCCTGTTCCTAACGCTGACTGGCAGTTGGCTGAAAGCCGTCATCTTGGTTGCTTGGGGCGCTCTTGCGGTCAGCACGATCGACAACCTGCTCTACCCTCATCTGGTGGGCGGTCGACTCCGGATGCACACTGTTCCCACGTTCTTCGCGATTCTCGGCGGCATTCAGTTCTTCGGACCCGCCGGCTTGATCCTGGGTCCTGTGGCATTGGCCGTTACCGTGGGACTGCTCGATGTTTGGGGTGCCCGCACAAAACCGGACAAGTAGGAGCTGGACGTGGAAAACCCGCAGGGCTGGATGGCCCTGCGGGTTTTGTTTACGAGCGAGTCCCTGGATTACCTGCCGATCATTGCACCGCGATTGTAACTGTGTTGGAGTTCACCCCTCCGATGCGAACAACCAGCTGTACCTGGTCGCCGATCGGAGCACCGGCAGGTACCAATGCGTTGACCTGATAGAGTCCCGTAAGGCCGGGAACCAATCCGGAGAACGTTACCTCCGCGGCCATGCCACCGATTGTGGCCGTAGTCGCCGACGTTGTCCACGAAAGCGGGACCGCCAACGCGGGGGCTCCTGTCGCGGGCTGGTTGGTGACCGGCCCGAACCCGGTGCCGTAGATCGCGATGTACTCGCCACGCCTCACCGGGCGGTTGCCGAAGAAACCCAATGGCGCTGCGAGCTGGGCGGTTGCGGCAATCTCCACCGCACCTTGACCCGATCCCGACTGGTTCACGGAGAAGATGCCCGGAGCGAACGGAGCCACTGTCGCCGGCTCCACCGTCGAAGTCACGCCTCCCGCAGTGGCCGTGACCGCAGCCTGCGTCTGGCCTGCGATTTCCCATGGAATCTGGACATTGGCTTGACCGCACGAAACCATGAATATGGGTGCAGCCAGCGTGCCCACTTGGAAGGTGCTTCCGCCCAGTGTCAACAGCGGGTAATTCGACGCGGACACAGTTGCGGAACTGAGACTATTTCCAAACACCGCTGCGATACTGCCTGCCGCGACGACGTGTGCGTCGCTGGCAGCATTCACGATCCCTCCAAACCCGATGAAAGGAGGTGGACTTGCCACGGCATTGCCTTGCAGCGTTACCGTGCCGGAGCGGGCAAGGAGTCGGCCTTCAACCGTCGCACCTGCGTTGAGCGTGATCGAGCCGGCAGCCAGAATGCTGCCCTTGAAGGTTGAGTTGGTCCCGAGAAATGCGGAACTTCCCACTTGCCAGAAGACATTGGCCGCGTTGGCTCCACCAGTGAGAATCGTTTGCTGGTTGGTCGCCGTCGTGAAACCACTTGGTATCTGGAAGATGAAGACGGCATTGATGTCGCCTTTGGCATCCAGAGTCAGTGGTGCCGAGGAAATGTCGAGCGAGGAACCCGATTGGTAGAGTCCCGCCGTGAATGTTTGGCCACCGATATTGGCAGATAGGGTTACCGGTCCCGCTGACCGTGCAACCGCATCGGCATAGGCATTGTTCAAATCGACCATGGCGCGTGCGGCAAAAGCATCACCCGCGTGCACGGTGCCTTTGATCGTACCCGGAGCAAATCCCGTCACCGAGCTGCCCGGACTGGATCCCACGTCTCCGAAAATCGAGTTGCTTCCGCTGGCAACTACAGCGGTTCCAGCGAGCACCGCGAAGTTTGCGATGCAGATCGGTGACTGCCCTGTCGAAGTGCCGGTCGTAAAGCTCCACTGATAGTTCGTCAGTGAATTCCCAGCCAAATCCCTCACACCGCTGGAGAGCTGGACGCTATAGACGATACCGGGCAGCAGGTTGGTGGTCGGACGGAACATTGCAGCGCCACCGGCGTAGCTAACGGTGCCGGCGACGGTCGTTGTCCCTTGCAACACGGTGAAAGTGGCAGCCGTGACTGTGAGCGGATCCATCGGCTTGTTGAAGTTGGCCGATATGTTCGTGGTCATTGTAACCAGAACCGCACCGTTCGCGGGAACTGTGGATGTCACGACGGGCAACGTGTTGACGGGTGGAACAACTACGGCCGAGGCAGTCGTAAAGCTCCAGACATAGTTGGCAACCATAGCGTTCCCAGCCAAGTCCTTCACCCCCGATGTTATGGTCGCCGTGTAGGTTGTACCGACTGCAAGGCTGCTTGCCGGCGTGAAGGTGCCCAGAAGGCCCGCGTAAAGAACCGTCCCGGCAACTGGCGTCACACCCTGCTTCAGGCTGAAATTGGCAATGGTGACTGTTGTCGGATCCATAGCCTCGCTGAAAGTTGCCAACAGGGCTGTGCTCGTTGCCACACCGGTCGCGGCGCTGGAAGGCAAGGTGGAGCTGACCGTTGGTGGCGTGATATCCGGTCCGGCACCCGTTGTAAAGGTCCAAACGTAGTTGGCAACCATCGCATTTCCCGTCAGGTCCTTCACTCCGGTGGTAATGGTTGCCGTGTACGTCGTGCTGGCTAACAGACTGGCAGTTGGCGTAAACGTGCCAGTGACACCAAAGTAGATAACCGATCCGGCAACCGGAACCAAGCCCTGTTTCAGGTTGAAGGTAACGTTGGTGATCGTGGTGGGATCCATCGCTTCGCTAAATGTCGCCAACAGGGAGTTGCCCGTCGGCACCGCCACAGCTCCTGTCGTCGGAGTCGTTGAGACTACCGTTGGGGGCGTAATATCCGGCCCGGCACCCGTTGTGAAGGTCCAGACATAGTTGGAAGCCATGGCATTTCCCGCCAAGTCTTTTACTCCGCTGGTAACGGTTGCCGTGTAAGTCGTACTGGCTAACAGGCTGGCGGCTGGTGTAAACGTACCAGTGACCCCAACGTAGATAACCGATCCGGCAACCGGAACCAAACCTTGCTTCAGGTTGAACGTAACGTTCGTGATGGTCGCCGGATCCATCGCCTCGCTGAATGTGGCTAACAGGGCACTGCCCGTTGGCACTGCGACCGATCCGCTTGCCGGAGCGGTTGAAATAACCGTCGGCGGCGTGATGTCTGGCGCTGCGCCTGTCGTGAAGTTCCAGATGTAGTTCGAGGTCAAACCGATTCCCGCTGGGTCCTTGGCTCCTGTGGTGATCGTGCCAGTGTAAACCGTATTCGCCAGAAGATTGGCTCCGGGCGTGAAGGTTGCCGTGAGACCGACATAACTCACGGTGCCCAAAACGGAGGTCAAACCGTTTTTCAGGGTAAACGTAAGGCCGCTGATCGTTGCGGGGTCCATTATTTCACTGAAAGTAGCGCTAATCAAGCTGCTGATGGATGCTCCGACAGCCAGATTCGCCGGCGCTGTGGAGGTTACGGTGGGTGCCACTGGAATGGGTATGCCTCCAACCAGCGGACCGGGGGTGGTAACCGCAGTGGATTGAAGTGTTACCTGGGTCTGGGCTAACGCGCGGCCATTCAGAGCTGCACCGGTGTTCATAATCACCTGCTTGGAGCTCAGGATCGTTCCGTTGAATATCGCTCCTGTGCCGAGGGTAACGCCCGTCGGGCCCGCAACTTGCCAGAAGATGTTGTTTGCCTGTGCTCCTCCGGCCAGAATCGCTTTGGCCCCATTGGCGAGCGTGATATCCCCCGCTACCTGGAATATCCATACGGCATTGGGGCCACCCGACAACGTGAAGCCGGTTGCATCCGCCAGAACACTGGTGCTCCATTTATATAGGCCGGGCGTAAGCGTTCTACCGCTAATGTTTCCTGCCGCGAATTCGGTAAAGTCCGGTACTGTTCGTCCAGCTGCATCCGTGTATGCCGTCTGCATGTCCAGGATGGCTACAGTCAGGCCCAGTGGATTGATAACGCTGCATGGTGCCGGTCCAGCCGCATCTACGACCTGAATCGTCCCGGTCACTTCGGCGCAGGTAACATGCACGGCCGCGCCGGTGATCGGGCTTGCCCCTATATTGCCAACAATAGGCGAGGGGGGGACGTTCGTAATTCCAGTCTTCGACAGGACCACGTAGTCACCCGCAGTTCCCAGATTGACTGGTAGCCGCTGCGCCATCAAACTTGCCGGTACGATGCCAAGTATCGGCAACCAGCACATTGCTCCAAACATGAGTGCCCTTGATTCTCGTATTTTCATTTCTCTCTTCCATCCAGCCAGGATTCCGCAAGTCACCCGACTACCCTCGACGCTGAGCCGAGCCCCTGGTCTGCCTTTCACTCCATAGGCATTGCACTTTGAGGCCCTTCGGCGAAAAGGTCGGATTTGGATGACACGATTGATGTTCAGGGCATTTGGGGGATTGTGGTCAGGAGCACGGTCGACAATTCGGGGTCGAATGACCATTTGCGGTCGGGGCTGGGAATCAAACCCCCGAAACACGGAAGGAGGGGCCGAACAGGGAGGATGGACAATGGCAGGTAGTTTGAACGCCGAAGAGATGGCGCCAGCTAAGGACCACTCAACCGCGATGGAACCAGCCCAGTGGCCATGACGCAGGATCTCGTCTACAACCGATTTAGACTGGTTCCGATGTTTGGTCAATACCGAAACCGCGAACTGTTGTCGTGATGTCGTGTCTGGCTATTTCGCGGCGGTTTTGTTTACGCTGTGCTGCACGGCTTGGTCTACGATCACATAGAGAAGTTGATCAGGATCCTTCTTAGCCTGCTTTTTGATCCAGTTTCCCGCCACGACGCCGGCCTGCGCGCTTTCGGGGATGTCGAGACCCCTCTTTTCTGCGGAGATCTCCGTGAGAACCTTGACGATCTCAAAGAAGCCTTCCGACGTTTTGCCTCCCAGTGTCCAAGCTTCCCTCACGGAACTGGTCACCGCCTGCTCGGTAGTCCAATCTCGGACTGGCGCTGCTATTGGCGCGGCACTCGTGGCCGCAGCCGTTCCCTGCTGGGTTGCGGCAAGGAGGAAAGGTCGGGGTGCAGCCAAGACGCCCGCCAGAATCACGGGCGCGAGTATATAGGTGATTTTCATTGTCATGTCCTTTGAGTTCTGTATAGCTTTCGGAGTTAGCGCCGTCTCCGGGTTTTCCGCTTATTCCGACTCTCATCCTGCGCAAGCTTTGCACCCAGCGCGCCCATTCCCGCGCCAGCCGCGCCGCCGATGATTGTCCCTTTCAGTCCGCCTCCGAAGATGGCCCCGAGGACTGCTCCACCTACACCGCCAATAATGGCGCCTTTGCCCGGCCCGATACCACCGCCTTGGTCGGGTCGACTGCGGCGGCGTTGGTCATTGTGCGGGCCGCCATAATTGTCTTGCCGGACCCGACCGCGCATACCTTGATAGTAGGAATCATGCCGGTCGCGCTGACCGGACATTTCCGGTGCGGAGCCGAGCAGAATCGCGCATGCCAGGAGACTGGCATGCAGCTTTCGCAAATATCCGTGTTTCACGAGATCCGGTCATGCACCTGTATGGCCACACCCGTCCTGGCCGAATCGAAAATGGGGACGGCTGCACCAAATTTTGCAGCGTCTCCGTTATTTGCCGTCCCCCCGAAACGCGAGCCTGCATTTCCATGATTTCCGGATGCGTCACGCCCAACCGGCAATCGCGGTGGCCCAACATCGGGTTCGGACACCCCAACCCGGTATTCCATATCGACGCCGGATCTCGTTGAATACTTCGCTCGCCGGTCTGGTTCGGCCACGTTCCACATCGTCCAGACCTTGCCGGATTGCCTCGTTCAAATCCGCCCGCGCAGCGATATCCAGTAGACGATGATAGGAGTCCGCGTCTTGGACAACTGCAGCCACCTTGCCCTTCACCGTCAGTGCCAAGGGACTTTGAGTGACCTGAAGCCGCTGGATCAGTTGGCTGGAGTTGCGCCGGAAGTCCGTGACCGATTGGGTGTCCTTGTTGATGTCGAACATGGATTGATTTCTAGGCTAACACCTCCGGCGACGCTCGCAGGACGCGCGCCGCCGTATACTGGGACAGAGGTTACATGGCTGCGACGATCACAACCGGTACCCGCGACAAGCGGTTTCATCTGCGTGCCACTCTGTCGGAACAATCCTTAATCCGGGTTGCCGCCGAGCAACAAGGAATGCCCGCGACCGAGTTCATCCTTCGCAGCGCGTGCGAAAAGGCCGAGCAGGCTCTTGCCGGTCAGACGCGGTTCGTCCTGGATGACCAACGGTGAACGGAATTCCTGTTGTTGCTGGATCGCCCTCCGGTTGAGAAACCGCGCCTCCGCCAGCTTTTCGCCGAGCACCATGTGGCAATCCGTCGTTCATGACGCCAGTTCCAACTCCTGAATTTGTTATTGAGCGGCTTGACCGCAGCCATCGTCTCGAAGCCTTCGATTGCGGCAACCCGCCGCTCAATGATTGGTTGTCGCGCTATGCGTGGACCAACCACCAAGCGGACTCAGCCCCAACCCACCCCGTAGGCACTAGCCGGTTACGGGTCGCCTGATTGAGGCGAAGGAATGGCTCATTCAGGTCGGTCCATGGAACGAAATCACGGTTTGCCACGTTAATTCCATCCGCGCACCCGTGACATTCCAAATGGACGATTTGGCAGCAGGCCCATGTCAGTCGAGTCCTCACACAGTTTGGCGAGAACAGTGAAAAGATCTTCGCGCGTCTCGACTCGATGGTCTCTCAACGTCCACATCGGCTGGTTCAGTGCGCAACGGATGTCATCGATGTGCCTGTAACGATGCTTCGCTGTTTTGAATTCAACCGCTGGAGCAGCGTCAAGGATTTCAATGCTGTTCAATTCCAATGATGTCTTAGGCAAGCTGATTCAATTGGTAACACGTAGGAGGTTCCTGACCCAAACAAAAAAAGAGGGCGGCGCATTCGCGCCGCCCCCCTTCCACACCCAACTTCCCCGCTAACTAAGCCGTGCGATTCGTATCCGAAGCACTCCCGCCAGCCATAATCGCACCCTGCGCCGCCGCCAACCGGGCGATCGGCACACGGTACGGCGAGCACGACACGTAATCCATCCCCACCTTGTGGCAGAACTGCACCGAGCTCGGCTCACCGCCATGCTCGCCGCAAATCCCAACCTCCAACGTCGGACGGGCCGCGCGACCCGCATCCACCGCGAATTTCACCAGCTTGCCCACGCCCTCCTGGTCCAGAACGGCGAACGGGTCGGCCTTGAAAATCTTGGCCGTCTCGTATTCCTTCTGGAACTTCGTATAGTCGTCGCGGGACAGGCCCATCGTCGTTTGCGTCAGATCGTTCGTACCGAACGAGAAGAACTCCGCCGACCCCGCCACACGGTCCGCCGTCAGCGCCGCACGCGGGATTTCGATCATCGTTCCCACCATATAGTGGACCTTTTTCTTGGCCTTCTTGAACACGTCGGCCGCCACACGGTCCACAATCGCCTTCTGGTTCTCGAACTCCTCCACCGATCCGATCAGCGGAATCATCACTTCCGGCAGAACCTTCACGCCCTGCTTCGAGACTTCAACCGCCGCCTCGAAAATCGCGCGCGCCTGCATCTCCGTGATTTCCGGATAAGTCACGCCCAACCGGCAACCGCGGTGTCCCAGCATCGGGTTGAATTCGTGCAACTCCTCCACCCGGTGCAGCAACGCCGGCAGATCCTTTTTCAGGTTCTTCACCGGAATATTGAAATCCTTGGAGATTTCCTTCTTCTTCTTCGCGTCCGCATACGGCAAAACCGCGTTCGCCACCATCAATTCCTCGCGCTTGGGCAGGAATTCATGCAGCGGCGGATCCAGCGTCCGGATCACCACCGGATACCCGTCCATCGCCGTGAACAGACCGGCGAAATCGGAGCGCTGCACAGGCAGCAGTTCGTCGAGTGCCGCGCGGCGCGATGTCTCGTCCTTCGCCAGAATCATCTTCTGGACGATCGGCAACCGGTCTTCCGCGAAGAACATGTGTTCAGTCCGGCACAGCCCGATGCCTTCGGCACCGAACTGGCGCGCAACCTGCGCGTCACGCGGGATGTCGGCATTGGCTCGGACGCCGAACTTGCCGCGGAACTCATCGGTCCACGACATGAACTTACCGATGTAGTCGTGCGTCAAATCCGGGCTGCTGGTCTTGGCCTGGCCCAGGAACACCTCGCCGGTCGTCCCGTCGAGTGAAACCCAGTCGCCTTCCTTGATCGTGATGGTTTTGCCGCCAACTTCGGCCGTGCACAGCTGCTTCTTTTCGTCGATGCGGATTTCGCCCGCACCCACCACGCAGGGCCGACCCATGCCGCGCGCCACAACCGCCGCGTGGCTCGACTTGCCGCCGATGGCCGTCAGAATACCCTTCGAAACGTCCATCCCGTGGATGTCGTCCGGTGTGGTTTCCTTCCGGATCAGCATCACGGGACCGCCTGCCGCCAACCGCACAGCATCCTCGGACGAGAACGCCGCGCGACCCACAGCCGCACCCGGCGAAGCCGAAATCGCGGTCGTGACCTTCACCAATTCCTTGATCGTCTTCGGATCGAACACCGGGTGCAGCAGCTGGTCCAGCTGCGCCGGGGCGACGCGCATGATCGCCTCGCTCTTGGTGATCATCCCCTCTTCCACCATCCCGACGGCGATGCGGACAGCGGCCGGGCCGGTGCGCTTGCCGTTGCGGGTTTGCAACATGTAGAGCTTCTTGTCTTCGATCGTGAACTCGAAGTCCTGCATGTCCTTGTAGGTCTTTTCGAGCGCCGTGGTGATTTCCACCAGCTGGTCGTAAGCCTCGGGCAGCACGTCGCGCAGTTCGTTGATCGGAAGCGGCGTGCGGATACCCGCCACCACGTCCTCGCCCTGGGCGTTCACCAGGAATTCGCCGTAGAACACCTTCTCGCCGCTACCGGGGTCACGCGTAAAGCCGACGCCTGTGGCCGAAGTGTCCCCCATGTTGCCGAACACCATCGCCTGGACGTTTGCCGCCGTGCCGATGTCGTCCGGAATCTTTTCCATCTTCCGGTAGTAGCCGGCCTTCGGATTCCACCACGACCCGAACACCGCGCCCACCGCCAGCGAAAGCTGCTTGCGGGGATCTTCCGGGAAGTCCGCCTTCGTTTCCTTCTTCACCAGCTTCTTGTAGTCGGCGATGATCGCCTTCAAGTCCGCTGCCGTCAGGTCGGCGTCCGACTTCACCTTCGCCTTCGCCTTGCGGGCGTCGAAGATGTGGTCGAAGTGTTCCATTTCGATTTCCAGCGCCACTTCGCCGAACATCTGGATGAACCGGCGGTAGCAGTCGTACGCAAACCGTTCGTTGCCCGACTTGGCGGCTAAACCGGCCGTCGTCACGTCGTTCAATCCAAGGTTCAAAATCGTGTTCATCATGCCCGGCATGGAGAACTTCGCGCCGGACCGGACGCTCAAAAGCATCGGATCGTTGGCGTCGCCCAGCTTCTTGCCGAACTGCTTTTCAAGAATGACCAGAGCCGCGTCGATTTCCTTCTCGATCGCAGCCGGCATCTTCTTCTTGTTTTCGAAGTAGATGTTGCAGACGTGGGTTGCGATGGTGAAGCCCGGAGGCACCGGCAGTCCCGCGCGGCACATTTCCGCGAGGCCCGCTCCCTTGCCGCCGAGCGTGTCCTTCATCTTGCCGTCGCCGTCGGACGTGCCGCCGCCGAACGAAAATACGTTCTTGCTCATTGATTCTCCTGGAATGAAATGGTGGAACCCAAGGTGTAGGTGCGATCCAAAGTGTTGATCTGAAAGGATTTGTCTAAACTCTTGGGCATTGTCGCAACGTCCGGGCACACGTATGGCTCGACGTAAACCTTCAGGTTAGCATTGTGCTCCCGGCCAGCAGGAATTTGGGCCGCCGACGGGCTACCCGCAGGCGTCCTTGTTCCCAAAACTATCCGTCTGGTCCGTCCACCCCACCACACCATTCCCGAGCCGGACCTTTACCCACCAAACGCTCTTCCTCCCCGCATCCGGCGGGAACAACGTCTCCCCCCAGCAGCTGCCCGAAGGATGGAAACAGTAACGCAGCGTACCCGAAACTTCGGCCGTAACGGTTTTTCCATCCGCGTAAGCCCTCCCAATCCCTTCGCCCATGTAGTCCAGCAGGAATACAATCGTTCCAGCCCGAAACTCGCCGTCAAACACCACCCCCACCGGCTCCGGGGTCAGATGTACTTCACCCGTGAGTCCCCGCACCCGAGTCCCCTTTGCCGCCGTCCCCACTGCTTTCCTGCTTCCGGGTTCGGCATAAAGCACGGTGGAGTTTTCAACCGTCCAGTCGCGGTACTGGCAACACTCGAACGGGCATGCACCCTTCGCGACGTAGTCCTTGGGAGGTTTTTGGCCCGCCGGCATTTTTTCCAGCTGTTCCAAAAATACAGCCCTGCGGTTATCGGAAATCCGCCTCAGTTCCCCGATGCGCCGTCCCGCCGGGGTCGTTTGGAATGCCGGAGTCCCCATGAGGGCCAGGAGCTCGGGCGAAAGCATGCCCGGCGATGGGTTGAGCTCGAATCCCCGAGCCTCCATCTCCTCCAGCAATCGTACGGCTTCGGCCGCACGATTGGCTTTCGCCAGTGCCGTGCCAAGCTGCTGCCACCGGAATTCCATGCCGCAGGCCTCCCGCACACTGGCCTTCTCCAGTTCGACCACCAAGTTCCAGTCCGCACGTTTCTCGGCATCCACGATCTCGCGGAACTTCGAGCCCGGACCGGGCACGCTGTCCGCGCAGGGACCTCCGAGGTTGTAGTGTTGCGCCCGAGCTGACGACACTACGGAGAGCGTCAGCCCCACCAACACCGTCACAGTTCGTGAAAATATCCGCAAACCAAACATGGCCAATAGCTTAACAGCAAATCCGGCCACCAGCGGCACCCCTTTTTCCACCGCTCCGCCAGCCGCACCCGCATACCCAGAAATTCCACCGAATTCCAAGGCCTGTGCGCCTCCAGCTTTTCAACCACCACAATCGCCGTATGGTCCCGCTTCTGTCCCAAATCCACCCCGACGTAAAACATCTCCCCTCCTCTTTTTCCTCCCACCCAATCTCCAACATGCTGATAAAAAGCAATTTCCGCCTTGTGGGGCAGGC
>CAITMP010000173.1 GCA_903893525.1 uncultured Acidobacteriia bacterium
ACAGAAGTGCGGAGGCGGAGCCCAGAACCGCCAGTATCCAAGGCAGGCGGGCTTGGGCTTTGTGTGCTGGAGTCGCGGCCTCCATGGCCCAGACCAGTTCGCGCTTGAGATCCACCACCGTTTGGAATCGTTGTTCCGGATCCTTCAACAAACAGGCAAGAACAGTTCGTTCCAAACGGGGAAGGATCTTCAACGGTGCCGGTTCCCGCTCCAAGACTGCTGCGATGACGCTGGCCGGGGTGGATCCCGCAAAGGCGCGCTCGCCGGAAATCATTTCGTAGAGCAGGCATCCGAAACTGAAGATGTCACTACGGGCATCGGCCTTCCGACCCTGCAGTTGCTCGGGCGACATGTACTGGATGGTGCCGGCAATTTGGCCTGCAGCCGTCAGGGTGCCCAGTGTCACGCTCGGGACCTCGTGGTTGGCGGTCTGCCGTGCAAGGCCGAAATCCAAGAGCTTGATTCCCTGCCGGGTCACCATGATGTTGGCTGGCTTCAAATCGCGGTGGATGATTCCCTTGGCGTGCGCGGCGGCCAGCGCGTCCAGAATTTGTAGGGCGTAGTCGACCGCCTTTTCGAGCTTGAGCGGACCGGCAAGCTTCCGGCCCTCGACGTACTCCATCACCAAGTAGTCCGGACCAACATCATAAAGTGTGCAGACGTTGGGGTGATTGAGCGCCGAAATGGCACGGGCCTCCCGCAGGAAGCGCGCTCCGAAGGCTTGATGCGCGGTCTTGATGGCCACGTCGCGGCCCAGCCGGGTATCGCGAGCCCGAAAAACATCACCCATGCCGCCGGACCCCACAAGACCCAAAATCCGGTAGGGGCCAACTTCGGAGCCCGGCTTCCATCTGGAGGCGGGTTCCGCTGTGAGCAGCTCGGCGGCTACCTGCCCTAGCGATTGCTCCAGACGTCCCTCGCCATCGTCCTGGGCGAGCAACTCCCCAACCTCCCGCCGGAGATCGGAATCTCCGCCACAGGCGGTTTCGAGGAAACGCGACCGTTCCGCGGGCAACAACTCGTTGGCCGCGTGGTACAGATGTTCTATCTGCTGCAAACGGTCAGCCTTCATAGAAGATACAGATTCTATAATTGCACGGTCGACGCATCCGCTGGAACCGGCATGCTAGCTTCTTATCTGGACCGAAAACCGATGGAAATACTTGGAACCGAGGAAGTCACCAGACTTCTGAAGGCTTGGGGTGCGGGCGACCATGAGGCACTCACACGATTGACACAGATGCTTCATGGCGAACTACACGGCATGGCGCGCCGACATATGCGGAAAGAGCACGTGGATAACAGCCTGCAAGCCACTGCATTAGTCAACGAAGTCTATCTAAAGCTGGTAGATATAAAGACTACTGACTGGCAGCATAGAGCGCATTTCTTTGCGATTTCAGCCCAGATCATGCGCAACATTCTGGTTGACGCGGCCCGCTCGCGAAGTTCCGAAAAGCGGGGCGGGGGCTTGGTCAAGACCGACTTTGACAGCACACCCCTGCTTGCTGCAACCCCGGATAAATTCATCCTGGCGCTGCACGATTCGCTGAACGCCTTTTCGGACCTGGCACCCCGGCAAGCGCGCGTAGTAGAGCTCCGCTATTTCGGCGGAATGAGCGAGGAAGAGACTGCGGAAGTGATGAAAACATCCGTCCGGACGGTGCGGAGGGACTGGAAATTCGCGAAGGCTTGGCTGCAGCGGGAATTGGGCGGCACGGACCCGGTCGAGGCGCAGCAGGATTTCCCGGATGCGGGCACGGAAGATTCTTGAAAGAACGGGGGCGGCGCAAACCGCCCCCCCCACCGCCGCTACTTCACCAGATCAATGCTGGCGATGGTCCTGGAACCGGTCCGCCACTGGTTCACCACCTTGCCCTTGGCATCCACCTCGATGATCCGCCGACCGGTATAGTCGTTGATCAAGAGGTTTCCGTCCGGTAGCGCCGTGAAACCCGAAACCCAGCCCATCCGAATCGCCGGGTCCAGTCCACCAATCGACCGGACGATCTTCCCCGAAGGGTCCACTTCCACCAGTTCACCGGGATTCGAGAGGCTCGCCATTGTATTGCCGTTGGCCAACCTCCGACCCATGTACAAACGGCGGTCCTTGCCATTTGGAGCTTGCCACTGCCAAATAATCTTCCCGGACTTGTCGACCTCGATGATCTTGCCTTCGGCCTCGATTGCCACCAACGTGGTCCCGGCATCCGTCCGATGGGCGTTGCGCGACCGCATGTTGGCCATATCCGCGCTTTCATACTTCCAGACGACCTTCTTGTCGGGCGAAACTTCGATCACCTTGCCCAACTTCGCGTCGCTGATCAAAGTATTGCCGTTGGCCAACCGCTGGGCTGCAATCGGGTGCTCCAAACCTTCGGAATAGCTCCAGACTTCCTTGTGGTTGGCGTCCAGTTCCGACACGATTTTCTTGGGATTGATGGTGAACAGCACGTGCCCGTTCGGCAATTGCTGAACGTCGTGCCCGTGCTCGTTAGGAGCGGTCCATAACACCTTGGCCGAGGGCCATTCGATCTCGGCGATCTCGCCGTTCGGGCCGTGGTCGGAGATCAACAGGGTGTGCTGGACCGGCTGCGGCTTCAGGTACTTGTCGAACCATGCGAAAGCCCGCGCGTCGGCGCGCTCGGCGTCGGCACCTTTGAATCCGTGCCCGGCTCCGGTGATCGTTTCCAATTCCGCTGGAACACCTGCCGCGATCAGACGCTCGACGAGCCAGAGGGATTGCTCGTAGGCGACGTAGGGATCCAAGGTGCCGTGGATGGCAAGAATCGGCGCTGCATTGGGTGTAACCCAGTTCAGCGGGCTGGACTTGATGTGGGCCAAGCGGTCATGGTTGAGGTCGCCACCGAGGAACATGGGCAGCACTTCCGCCGCATCCACGGACTTCGAATAGGACTGTGTGAAATCCGTCGGACCGTAGTCGTCCACCACGGCCTGGACTGCGCTCGATTGCTCCCGGTTGGGCCCTGAGCCTTCAAATTCCGCCACGCCGGCTGTCAGGCCGAGCATGAGCACCAGATGGCCCCCGGCACTGCCGCCCAATGCTCCGATGTGGTTCGGATCGACTCCGTATTTAGCGGCGTTGGCCCGGAGGAACCGGACGGCAGCCTTCGAATCTTCGACGGCTGCGGGAAACTGGGCCCCGGGGGACAGCCGATAGGTCGCGGTTGCCGCTACGTAACCGCGCTGGGCGAACTTCACGGCCAACGGGATGTAGCCTTCCTTGGTTCCGGCGCGGAAGCCGCCACCGTGGATCAGAAGCACGGTGGGGTGGGACGCCGCACCATCCTTCGGCCGGATAATGTCCATGGTCTGGCGACCGCCGACATTGGAGAAAACAACGTCGCGGTCGGCCAGAACTGTGTCGGGTACAGCTGGTGGCTTGGGAGCCGGTGCCGGCGCTTGGGCCAACACCGGGGCTTGAACAGATAAAGCAAGGGCACAGGCAAAGAGGCTGGGAATGAAAAGGCGCATCGACGTGACTATATGCGAAACTGGCCCGCCGCGTCAAACCGGACCTCCCGCCGCCCTTGCGAACTACTTCACGCTGAACCGGAATTCAGTCGTCGAATCGTAGGTGGAACCCGGCCGCAAAACAGTGGACGGGTACGTAGGCTTGTTCGGCGAATCGGGGGAGTGCTGCGTTTCCAAGCACAGGGCAGTCCGCTGGTTCATGGGTTTGCCACCCTTGCCCTTGACGGATCCATCCAAGAAGTTGCCCGTGTAAAACTGCACGGCTGGCTGGTCGGTATAGACTTCCAACACCCGTCCGGACGTGGGCTCCTCCAAGCGTGCCGCCATTTCGAGGCCGTTGCCGGTGCGGTTCAGGACCCAATTGTGGTCATAGCCCTTGCCCAGCTTCAATTGATCGTTGGTCTGGTTGATTCGCGCACCCGGGGTGGTCGGCTTGCGGAAGTCGAACGGCGTGCCCGCGACAGGCTGGGGCTCGCCCAGTGGGATCAGGCCGGCATCCACCGGCGAGTACTTGTCGGCATTGATGGTCAGCACATGCCCAAGAATGTCGCCGTCGCCTTTCAGATTCCAATAGGAATGGTTGGACATATTGACGACGGTCGGCTTGTCCGTGGTGGCTATGTAGTGGATGTGCAGCCGGTTGTCCTCGGTCAGGGTGTAGGTGACCACGACCTTCAAGTTCCCCGGATACCCCTCGTCACCGTCCTTGCTGAGAAGACTGAGTTCCACGCCGCCCGGAACCTCCTTGCCTGCCCAGTTCCGCTTGTCGAAGCCCTTGTTGCCGCCATGGAGGGAGTTCGGGCCGTTGTTCACCGGCAATTTGTAGGTTTTGCCGTCGAGCGTGAACTGCGCTTTGCCGATCCGGTTGGCATAGCGGCCGATCAGGGCGCCGAAATAGGTGCCGCCATCGGCCATATAGCCGGCGAGGTCGTCATGGCCTAGGACCACGTCCGCCAGCGCGCCCTTGCGGTCCGGCGTCTTCAGGGAGACAACAACCCCACCATATGTGATGATGCGTGCCTCCATACCCTTGGCGTTGGTTACGGTGAACAGGGAAACGGCCTGTCCGTCCGGCATCTTCCCGAAATCGGAACGTTTGACGGAGACGGCGGCCGACAGGGATGACGATACGGCGAAAACGGCCAACAGGGCGACGGAAAATTTCATAGAGCCAGACTATCACCCGGTTGGGCTGGCAGACTTGGGACCGATTCCCGGACGCGAGCTCTGACACGGGCGGCGACGGTCCACTTTCCCTCCACATCGGGTGCAAACTGGCGGTTCCACCCGTATGGTCCGGGAACCGGGGAACCCGGCAAGCGCTGTTTCCCACCGTGGAAGGCCCAAATTTGGGACGAAACACCCACTTTGGACCACCACCTGCCAAGCCCGAGAGGGAACGCTATCGACGTTCCCGCGAGGAATACCCTCGAAGGCATTTCGCCCCACATTCGCCCCTTGACACTATATGTAGTGCCTACAAGAACCGCAACGTGACCCGTGGTATGCAGGTTAACTCACAGAAAAAAATACACTTGGACCCGATTTCCGCTTGCAACGGAACGGCGACTCATGGCACAATTTGTCTGTGGACCAAACTGGACTAAAGTAGATAAAAAGTGGAGCAAGGCGAACATCCCGAGGCCGGTCCAGCGGACAAACCGCCGCTGGGGAGAAATTGCGCCCGCCTCGACGACAAGGGACGCCTCAAGCTCCCTGCGGAAGTCCACAGGTTCTTTGACAGCTTTCCGGAAAAGCGGCTCTTTGTGACGAGCCTCGACGGAGTCATAGCCCAACTATATCCAATTTCGGTGTGGCGGGCAAACGAAGAGCTGTTGCAGGAGTATACGGAAGATCCCGAAGCCTTGGAGAGGCTAATGTTCAACGCCCATGATTTGGGTGCGACGGAAAACATGGACGGCCAAGGTCGGGTTACACTGCACTCCGAACTTCGGACCGAATTGAAATTGATGGGGACCGAGCTGCACCTGATTCCCTACAAGGGCCACATCCAGATCCTGCCGGATGCGATCTACCGGGAGCGCCGCAAGACTTCCAGGGAGCGGGCTCAAGAGGACAGAAAGATTTTGGAGAAGGCGGGCATGAAGTAAGCGGCCTGAAGGAAAAAGATGGCCACCCACTACCCGGTTCTTCTCAACGAGACTTTGGAACTGCTGAACATCCGCCCCGATGGCGTGTACGCGGATTGCACGGCGGGTCTGGGGGGGCATTCGGGAGCGATAGCAAGCCGGCTGACGGCGGGTGGAAGGTTGATCTCCTGCGACAGGGATCCCTCCTCGTTGGAGATGGCGATGCGGAATACGGCGGAGTTCGCCGAACGGATCGACTTCCAGCATGCACAGTTTTCGGAATTGGCGTTCAGGAACCTGGACGGGTTGATAGCCGACCTGGGAGTTAGCCGGTACCAACTTACCAGCGCCGAACGCGGATTCAGTTTTCAAGCCGATAGTCCGCTTGATATGCGTATGGATCAAACCAGAGGCATGACGGCGGGCGACTTGGTGAACACGACGTCTGAGAAAACATTAGCCGACTGGATCTTCCAGTTAGGAGAAGAAAGGAGAGCGCGGAAGATAGCAGGAGCAATATTGCGGTCGCGACCGATCCGGAGCACGCTACATCTGGCGGATGTAGTGGGATCGGTCGTACCCCGCAGTGGACCGATACACCCGGCCACAAAGACTTTCCAGGCGTTGCGCATGGTTGTGAACGCCGAGCTCGATGAGATAGACGCCCTCTTGGCCGCTGCGCCTAACATGGTGCGCCCGGGCGGCAGAATCGTAATTATAGCTTTCCATTCTTTGGAAGATAGGAAAGTAAAGGAATCACACAAGGAACTGGGACGTACTGGCCGTGCCCTGGTTCTTACTAAAAAGCCAGTTGTCCCAGGGGAACGGGAAATGCGGGAGAACCCTCCGTCCCGAAGCGCCAAGCTTCGGGCCGTCGAGATTCTCGAACAAAGTTAGCGGACAGGCAGTAACTCTTAGGAGAGGGGCTCATAGGAATGGCAACACTGGCAACTTACTTCAGACGGAATGGCACGGTGGCGGTGGGCGATATCGCGATGCGCGCCGCATCCGATCCCTTCCGCTTGCGCAACCTTCCCGCCGACCACTTGTTCATGTACTCCAAGTCGGTCGATAACTCGCGCCTAGTGCGCCAAGCCGACCCCGCAGCCCGCGGCGAATGCTGGTCAGCGCTGGCTGCCGCCGCCGTTCTGCTGCTGGTTGTCGGCAGTATTGTCGCCCCGCAGGTCGCATCGGTCCTTGCCGGCTACCAAGTGGAGTCCCTGAAGGCCGAGTACAAGACCCTTGTGGACCAAAAGCGCGACCTCGAAACCAAGGAAGCAGGCCTGCTGAGCCCTGAGCGGCTGAACGACCTGGCCAAGGCCAACAGCTTGGTCAACCCGGACACGGACCAGGTTTTCCACCTCGAAAACCAAGCCCCCGGAAGCTTCGCCAAAGTCGACGCCCCCAAGATGGTGGACTCGGCTGCTAAAACAGTTCCCCCGGCCGAGACGGGCCAGGCACGCAGCCAATAGCCGCGAATAGAAGGAGGACGCCGTGCAATATTCAGGCCAGCCGAATCCAAGGGCAGCCGCGGACATTCGCCTCAAGGCGGTGGCCGCGGTTTTACTGCTTTGGGCAGCGGGAATTTTCTACCACCTCTACGAAATCCAAATCAAGCAGCACGACCACTATGCCAAGGTCGCCCGTTCCCAGCAGGAGCACGACGTCAAAGTACCTGCCCCCCGTGGCACCATTTTTGACCGGAACGGCCAACCCATGGCCGTCAGCGTGCCGGTGGAATCGATTGCGGTCGATCCCCGGCGGATCAACAATGTGAACGTTGCCACGGAAGTTCTGGGCAACCTGCTGCACCTCGACAAGCAAGTTCTCCACGACCGCATCATTTGGGCACGGGAACACCACAAGGGATTCGTGATGGTCAAGCGCCGCATGGATCCGTTCGAGACCAAACTGGTGAAGGACTTGCGTCTGGAATACGCCGCCTTCATTCCGGAGAGCCGCCGCCATTACCCCAACGGCGCAACCGGAGCCCACGTGGTCGGCAACACGTGCGGCAAGGAGGGCCCGGATCCGAAACTTCTCCTTGCGAAACATGAAGCCTGCACGGTGGGGGAGGAGGGTGCATCCGGAATGGAGAAGGCGCTCGACACGGTCCTTCGCGGCCAGACCGGAGCGGAACACCAGATCCAGGACGTGCGGCACAAGGGAATCGATTCACGCGTCGACACGGCAGTGCGCGCTGGCATCCCCATCACCCTAACCATTGACGAGCGACTCCAGTTCATCGCCGAGCGCGAACTCAAAAAGGGCGTTGAGGCCAAGCATGCCCGCTATGGCACCGCCATCGTGATGGACCCCTACACCGGTGACATCCTGGCACTGGCCAACTACCCGACGTTCGACCCCAACAAGCCGCCCTCCGACGAGGACAGCAAGTGGAGCCGATTCAACCTCGGCGTTTCCGTGCCGTTCGAACCCGGCTCCATCTTCAAGGTCATCACGCTGTCGGCCGCGCTCGAAACCACCAACCTCACCCCGGATTCCCCCATCAATACCGGCAACGGAGTGCTCTCCCTGCCGGGCCGGGTCGTCCACGAAGCCCACGGCGGTTACGGCACCATCTCGATGCAGCAGGTACTGGAGAAGTCGTCCAACATCGGAGCGATCAAGATCGGCCAACGCGTCGGGCGCGAAAAGATGTACGAATACGTGAAGCGCTTCGGCTTCGGCGACAAGACCGGCGTCGGATTCCCGGCGGAATCGCGGGGATTGTTCCGGCCTCTGGAAAAGTGGGGCAGCACGTCCCTCGAATCCATTTCGATGGGCCAGGAGATCTCGGCGACTTCCGTACAATTGGCGCGCGCCGCCGCCGTGATCGCAAACGGCGGCATGCTGGTCCGCCCTAGAATCATCCTAAAGCGCGGCGACAAGGCCGAGCCAGTGGAAGCGCCGGTCCGGATTCTGAAACCGGACACCGTGATGAAGATGCGCATCATGATGGAGGGCGTGGTTCTGCGAGGCACGGCCCGGCAGACCGCCCGTCTGGACGGCTACACCTCCGCAGGCAAGACGGGAACGGCCCAGATTTTTGAAAACCGGCACTACACCCACCTCTACAACGCTTCGTTCATGGGATTCACACCGGTTACCAACCCGCGCTTGGTGATTCTTGTGACCCTGAACGGCACCGAAGGCAATTCGGGAATGGGTGGAGCGGCAGCGGCCCCGGTCTTCAAGGAAATTGCAATCGAGGCACTGCGCATGCTGGACGTGCGGAAGGATATCCCGGAGGACGAGATCGCAGCGGCCCGGAAGGCCAAGAACGACACACGGCCCATCTTCGAGGAGCCGTCCATTGCCGACCTTGCCGGTTCCAGCATCATGGCGGAGGATTCCAGCCTCCGCGAACTCCTGGCCGAGCAGACCGCCCCGGTCCAACCCGTTGCGGTGTCGGTCTTGGACGAGGGCATCCCCCCGGCTCCGGTTCAAAGACCTAACGGGCCTGTGGTTCCCGACTTCCGGGGCAAGTCCATGCGCGACGTGGTCGAACTCGCATCCGCCGACGGCATTCAAGTTTCGTTGGAAGGCAGCGGAGTCGCGCGCGCACAGCTTCCCCGCCCCGGCATGCCTTTGAGGCGAGGAGAACGGATCCGGGTCGTCTTCACCAGGTGAAAACAGGGATGAAACTAGGCCCAATATTGTCGGGAGTGGAGTGGTCTTCGGATCACCAACCCCCCGCTGCGCCGCCCGTCGACCCCAACACGGAAATTACCGGCCTCGCCTACGACTCCCGTCAAGTTTTGCCCGGAAACCTCTTCTGGGCATTTCCGGGCGCAAAGGTGGACGGCCGTGCTTTCGCCAAACAGGCTGTCGAAAAAGGCGCGTTGGCGATTATCAGCGAGTCCCCCGCGCCAGCCGGTTTCCCTGCTCCGTGGCTCCAAGTCCCCCACGGGCGCCAATCGCTCGCACTGGCGGCCGGAAACTTCTACGACCACTTGGACGAGAAGCTTCTGCTGACTGGCATCACGGGCACCAACGGCAAGACGACCACGAGCTATTTGATCGATTCGATCCTCCGGGTTGCGGGCTACACGACCGGTGTATTTGGCACCATCGGCTACGCACTTGGAAAGAGGGCCCTGCCGGCCATCAACACGACACCTGAATCACTCGACCTGCACCGGATGTTCGCCGAACTGGATCATATGGGCGGCACCCATGCGACTCTCGAGGTTTCCTCGCACGCACTGGACCTTGGCCGCGTCTACGGGCTGCATTTTCATACCGCGGTCTTCTCGAATCTGACCCGCGACCATCTGGATTACCACCAGACAATGGAAGCCTATTTCGCGGCCAAGCAGTTGCTGTTCACAGGTGCGGGCGCACCGGCACCCGCCGTCGCGGTCGTCAATCGGGATGACGATTGGGCCCGCAAGCTCGCCATCCCGCGCTCATCCCAAGCAATTTGGTACGGTTTGACCGCCGACGCGATGCTTCGTGCCCGGCAGATCCAGACGGGACTGGATGGATTGCGTTTCGAGATCACCTTCGACCGCCACCGGATCGACATCCGCTCGAAGCTGATCGGCAAAATCAACGTTTACAACATCCTGGCGGCCGTAGGCGCAGGCCTTTCGTACCAGCTCCCCCTCGACATGATCGCCGAGGGCATCGCCACCTGCCAGGGCGTTCCGGGCCGCTTCCAGCGTGTGGATGAAGGCCAGCCGTTCGCTGTCGTGGTGGACTACTCCCACACCGACGACGCTCTCCGCAACGCCATCGTCGCCGCCCGTAGCCTCAACCCCCGGCGCGTGATCACGGTTTTCGGCTGCGGCGGTGACCGCGACCGCACCAAGCGCCCCATCATGGGCCAGGTCGCCGGAGAAGGCAGCGACTTGGTGATTGTCACCAGCGACAATCCACGCTCGGAAGACCCGCTGCAAATCATCAACGACATCATGGTGGGTGCCCGCCGCACCGACACCAGGACCATCGTGGAACCGGACCGTGCCGCTGCTATCCGCAAGGCCATCTCCGAGGCCGTCGCGGGTGATTTCGTCCTGCTTGCGGGCAAGGGGCACGAAACCTACCAGATCTTCCGCGACCGGACGATCCACTTCGACGACCGCGAATCGGCGTCGGAGGCACTCCGATCCTTCGGCTTCCGCCGCAAGGAACAAGTTCGGGCGGCCTCATGACGTCCACGATCCACAACATCGCCCGCATCCTCGGAGTTCCGGTGCCGACGGGTCAGGACGCCGCAATCACGGGCTGGTCCATTGACTCGCGCACTGTCCAAGCTGGAGACGCCTTCTTCGCAATTGCGGGTCCGAACCACGACGGCCACGACCACCTGCAAGGGGCATTCGACCGCGGAGCCGCGCTGGTCGTCATCTCGAAACCGGCAGCAGCCAGCGGCCCGGCCCTGCGCGTCGAAAACACCGAAACCGCCCTCCAGACGCTGGCAGCCGCGATGCGCCGGTCCTGGGACGGGATTGTGGTGGCCGTCACAGGCAGTGCGGGCAAGACATCCACCAAGGACGCGATCGCGACCCTCTGCGCGGCCCAGTTCAAGACAGGCCGGACCATCGGCAACCTGAACAACCACTTGGGACTTCCCCTCAGCATCCTGCGCCTCGCCGACGATGCCCAAGTCGCGGTCCTCGAAATGGGCATGAACCACGCCGGGGAAATCCGAGCCCTCGCCGAAATCGCGAAGCCCGACGTCGGCGCGGTTACCAACGTCGGCTGGGCCCATGCCGAAAATTTCCCCGAGGGGATTGACGGGGTCGCGCTGGCCACGCGAGAACTCATTGAGGCCCTCGGCGCCGGGGGCACCGCGATACTGAACGCCGACGACGCGCGCGTGGCGGACTTCGCCCAAATCCACCCCGGACG
>CAITMP010000174.1 GCA_903893525.1 uncultured Acidobacteriia bacterium
AGCGGGCGGATTTCGATACCGGCGTCGGCGGTGGTGTGGGGCAGCTTGGCTGTGGCCGAAACCAAATACTGCTCGCTGGTGAAGAAGAGCAGGGTGTTCAGAACCACAAGGTTGCCTGTATCGAACTGCTGGTAGTTGAGGCTGTTGGTGGGCTGGCTGAACAGGAAATTCGCGTGCAGGTCCATCCAGGAGAACGGCGAAGCGGTGCCGATCACCTTGCTATGGGTGCTGTTGCCGCGGACACCGTAGGCTTGGGACAGGGTTCCAAGGCTCAGGGTCTGGCCGAAGAACGGGGTTCTATTGTCGCCGGGGTTGAGTTTGTTGGTGTACGTGTCCTGGTCGTTGCGGAATATGGTTCCACCCTCCTCCAGCGTGACGTGGTAGCGGCTGCCGGAGATATGGAAACCACCCCGGAAGAGGTCCGTAGTGTCACGCATCAGCGAGGGAACGGCGTATTCGTTGCCGCCGGTCTGGAAGGTGGTGACGGCGCGGCCGGAGCTGGAATCGCGCTCGTAGCTCAGGTAGGGCGAAATGAAATGCCCGTTGAAGAGTTCGAGGTCGTAGGACCCGACGCGCCGCTTGGTGTCGAAGGACTGCTGGTCGATCAAGAGCGTGGGGTCGGCGAACGAGGGCAGGTTGTTGAAGTAGGCCAACTGGCGGAAGTCGGCCAGGAATTTGTAGGTGCCGCGCTTTTCGGCGAAGATGTGGAGGCTGGACCAGGGGTCGCCCCAATCGTACGCGCGGACGCGGAGGCGCTCGAAGAGGCGGTGCTTGGGATCGAGGATGGTGAAGTCTGTGCCGGTGAATTTGGGGCCGGAGCCGAGGTTTACGAGGCTGCGCCAAGTGTCGGCGCTGCCGCCGATGCCGGAGCGCCAGCGGTAGCCTGCTTCGATGTAGCCGGTGATCCAGGATTCGCTGGAGGGCAGCGGGGAGGCGTCGGCTGCGGGTGCGGGTGCCGCTTCCGCAGGCTTTGCCGCAGGAGTTGCCGCAGTCTGCGCCGCATCCTGTGCGAGCAGCGGGAATGCAATCAGGAATAGAAGTATCGCTCTCATTTGAGCAGGTTCCGATCCGCATAGCTGCCGTGGATCTTCTGGTGGCAGACAGTGCAATTCTGGTACCGCGGCGAGCGCAGGTCGTGGAAGGCGGGGGGGACGACGCCGATGGGCGATCCTGCGGCAGGCGTTTTCACGGCTGGCATGTTCGCGTGGCATTCGAGACAGACCGACTTGACTTCCTGGCGGGCCAGCATGCGCGGGTTGGTGGATCCGTGCGGCTCGTGGCAAGTCGCACAGCCTTCGAACCGGACCGGGCCGTGCTCGAATGTGAACGGGCCACGCTTGTCGCCATGGCACTTGGTGCAGGCAACGTCGTTGGCGGCAGCCGACTGGACCATCGCCTTGCGGTTGGAACCGTGCGGATTGTGGCAATCGACGCAGGTCATTTCAGCCTCTGGAATCTTGTGGCGGAACGGCTTGGCGAACTGGGCCGCGACATCCTTGTGGCAGCTGGAGCAGAGCGCGTTCACCTGGGTGGGCGCGCGGGGCACCAAGCCAGCCGGGCCATTCGAGTGCATCGAGTGGCAGGAGGTGCAGGCCACCGCATCCTTCATATGGCTGCTGGAGATGCGCTCGGAGTGCTTGGCCGTGTTGAGGTGGCAACTGAGGCAGAGCTTGTCCGTCTCGACCGACGTCAGCTTGGCGGGATTCTTTATATCCTCCGCCGACGCCGACCCGGCATGTTTGCCACCCGGACCATGGCAGGATTCGCAGCCGTGTTCGCTCCACCCGCCCCGCTTGTCCGTCTCCACAAAGGTGTGGGCGGACTTGCGGAAATTCCTATAGATATCCTCATGGCACATCTGGCATGTGCCGGACCCGACGAAATCGTCACCGAACGGTGTTCCGGCCTTGTGCGCCGCAGCCCCCAGCTTGACGGCTGGAGCGGGCGCTCCGGGCTTGGAAGCGGGAGCGGCCCCCGGCGCTGGTGCGCCGAGAGCCGCTCCGAGAACCACCGCGACTACCACCCTAGTACTGAGCATGGACTGACCCTATGGAGAATTGCGCGCCCGTCTTGTGGCAGATGGTGCAGCTTTCACCCAACTTGGGGTCCGTTTGGGACAGCGCGTGGACAGCAACCGGGATGTCCGCATGGCAGCCGGTGCAGGCGCCTGTGATGGCGTTCACCGGGTTGATTGGCCCTTGGGGATCCAGGATTTGGTTCTTGCCAAGGGGCAGATTGGCTTCGCTGCCGCCAGTGTGGCAGACGGAGCAGTTGCGGGTGTCGCCAGCCGAGCCGGTGGAGTTCATCGCCGGGTAGCGGACGTCGGTGAAGTCATTGTGGGACCCGCCGAAACCGACCACCGTGTATTCCCGACCCAGCGCCAGCAGGTTTTCACCGGTGTGGATGCGGTGCACCAGCAGGTTGAAGTTGATGCCCTGGTTGGGGAGCAGCTTGTCCGCCGCGACCGTGGCTCCGGGCCGCCGCGCACCGTCGGTGTTGGACGGGTTGTGGCAGATTACGCAGTATTCGGTCTGGTTGCGGAGGCCACCGTGGATGGTGGTGAAGCTCACGTGGCAGCGCTGGCAGTTGTTGACATCGACAACCTTGCGCCGCGGGGCCACTGCGGAGCCGTCGACGGAGAAGTAGGTGACTTTGTTCTGCGCACCGTATGTGACGGCCTGTTCCTTGGTGGTCTTCGGCAAAAGGGTCTCGGTGCGCCGCGCCTCGACGCCGATTGCGAAAGTGCCTGTAGCCTTGGCCGGGACAGCGTGGGTGAAGGCGTAGGTGCAGGTGCCGTCGCTGCCGCACTTGGCGGCTGTGAGGGCGGATTCGGTGACGTAGCCGGGTGTGGTCACATCGGTGCCGAAGCTGGTGTAGCCGTAATCGGTGGTCGGTCCGCCCATCGTGAAGGACAGGCTGCCGAGTGTCGCCGGGGCGATCGGAGTGCCGCTGGAGTCTTTCAGGGTGAAGGTGACGGTCGGCTTGCTGCCGGCGGTGCCGCCATCGACCTTGGCCAGAGTGATCGCCACGCCGCTGAGCATGGTGGAATCGGCGGGAACCACGTGCGCACCCTTGACGGAGGCGTCGAAATCGATCTCGCCCTTGGGGATGTGGCAGGTTGCGCAGAGGTTGTCGCTGACCTGCGGGCCACCGGCGTGGTTCTTGCCGCTGACGAAATCAACGTTGTCGTGGCAGGAGCCGCAAGCGGCGGCGCTCGGCTTGGTCAGGTAGTTGGTGGCCTGGACCGCGCCGGACTTCTGGTTGTGGCAGGTTTCGCAGCGCCGTGGATCGGCGGGGAAGACAACTGAGGACCAGTCGCTGTTGCCGATGGAGTATTTGCCGCCCGCGATGACGCTGGGCAGTTGGGAGCCCATGTGCAGCTTGTGGACGAATACCTTGAAGTCGACCGTCTTGCCGCCGCCCGCTTCCGTAGTCTGGGGTGTGTGGCAGATGATGCAAAGCTCCACCGCGCGGCGGCGACCACCGTGTGCCGACAGCTGGTCGTGGCAGGTGTTGCATGCAGAAGTGCGGACAACGTCGCGGACGTGGCTGACCTTGGCTCCGCTCGGGACGAAGTTGAAGACGGTAGTCGCGTTGTTGTTGGGGATGCCGAAGGCTGACATGTTGCGGGCGGCGTAAAGGCCGATGGTGTGGGTCGCGGTGGCGTCGAAGCCCGTCGGTGCCTTCGTCTTGAAGACGTATTGGTACTTGCCGGAATCGAGCTGGGTCAGCACGCCGCCGGTATCGGCAGCCGCGCGGGTAAAGGTGCCGGCAGCGCCCGTGGCCTGGGTGGTGACGTAGGAGGTGTACTGGTCCTTGTCATTCGGGATCGTCCCGATCACGTAGCCGACGGTGATAGGGCCGGGAGTGTAGACGCCGTTGATGTCGAGAGGAAGTCCGACGGGGTCGGTGAGGCTGTAGACGACGGTCATGGTGCCATCGGTGGCAATGGTGCCCGAGGCGATCTGAATGGTGAGGCCGGGACGGAGAAAATCGATGGTGACGGAATTCAGGTAGGCGGCCTTGTCGTGCGGGCCGTAGGGTGATTTCTTAGCGCCGGTGAGGGCGAAAGCTGCGACCAGCAGGATCAACAGCCTAGCGGCTTTGACTGCGGATCCTTTGGATGTCGGTAGTGTCATATGGGTTCCCTGCCGGGACAAATGCATTCGGATGGCCAAAGCGGAAGCATTGTTTTCAATAGCGATTCCGAGATACGCGGCGTCCGGGAAGGGCCGCACCGGGCACTTTGGCCCAGGCCTGCGCGAAATGGCGCAGTTTCGGATGGGAACGACCGGAGCGCGGCGGAGATAGCAATGGCCATCCCGTTGCATGGTACGTGGGTGGAGGCAGTTTATGAGTTTCAGGCACATTCTCTTTCCGGTGGACTTCTCGGAGCGCTGCGACAACGCGGCCCCCTACGTGAAAGCCATGGCGGCGCGGACGAAAGCCGCCGTGACGTTGTTGAATGTCGTGGAAACGCCTCCGGCCTGGGCTGCCGCCGGGGACGGCGGGTATGCGATGGAGTTCGACATCCCGCAAATGAAGGAGGAGGCCGAGCACCGCTTGGCGATCTTCGCCGCGGATGCGTTCGCAGCGGAGAGTCCGGAACGACCGCCGGCGGTCACTTTCGAGGTCGACAGCGGTGATCCGGGAACTTGCATCGCCGGCCTGGCGAAGGATTGGGACGCGGACCTTATTATGATGCCGACGCACGGGCGCGGGCTCTTCCGAAGGGCGCTGCTCGGTTCGGCAACGGCCAAGGTGTTGAACGACGCCCACTGCGCCGTGTGGACGGGCGCACATATGGAAAGCGCGCCGCCGGACCACACCGACATCCATACAATCGTCTGTGGACTGGATTTGGATGGCGACACAAATCTGGGGCTGGTCCGGTATGTGGCCGAGTTGGCGAAGGAGTGGTGCGCGTCGGTATACCTGGTGCATGCGGTCCCCACCACCGATGCGCGGCCGGAGATGTACTTCGACGTGCCCTTGGAGAGTTTTCTCAAAGATGTGGCGCGGGAGCAGATCACCAAGCTACAGGAGCGGGCCGGGACCGATTTCCACTATGTGGTTGAGGTGGGCGCGGTGGCTGGCGTGGTCCGCGAGGCGGCGGTGGAGCACAAGGCGGACCTGGTGGTGATCGGCCGCGGGGTGATCGGGGACTTTGCCGGCGGCATGAGGACGCACGCGTATGGAATCATGCGGGAATCGCCGTGTCCGGTGCTGAGCGTTTGGGATCGGACGGAGTAGGATTTACCGGGCTTAAATGCCCAGGATGGCGCGCATTTCCGCCGTCCTAGCGGCCGTTCGGGGAGTAAGCCCTTTGCTGCCGCGCGAGTTCGGATTCGCGCCGGCGGCTAGGAGTAAGCGGGCCATGCCGGGCTGGTTGCAGTTGACGGCCCGGCGGAGTGGAGTGTCGTTGGCTTTGTCGCGTATGTCGACGGTCGCGCCACACTCCAGAAGGGCCTTGGCGGCATCGACGCTATCGCGCCGGGCCGCCATGTGCAGCGGGGCGCAACGCTGGATTCCCTCTTGCGCATTCACGTTGGCACCGGCACGGACGAGGGCATGGACGATCTCGCCGCCCCCAACCAAGCATCCGTTCGCAAGGGAATAGAGCGGCGCGTGGTCGCTGGCGTCGGGGATGTTGGGGTCAACTCCCAGTTCCAAAAGCAGGAGCACCGTGGGCAAATCGCCCAGCGCGGCCGCTTCGTGGAGGAGCGTGCGACCGCCGTAGCGGGCGTTTGCCATGGCGGGTTCCTGGCGGAGACGGGCGTGGACGTGTGCCTGCAGCGCGGGTCGTTGGGTGCGCAGTAGCCTTGCTAGGAGGCCGTTCACTACCGACAGGCCGACCGCTGCGGTGGAAACGGTGGCCGACAGCTCGACCGCACGGGCATCGTCGTGCGTGGAGAGCGCGGCGACGATTTCATCAAGGATCAGTTCTAAGTTCCAGCGTTGGGCGTATTCGACGGGAATCGCGGCGGTAGGTGCGGGCGGATCGCCTTGGTTGACGATGTGGGTGGAAGCGTGTTCGAAGAACGCTTGCAGCCGGGTACGGTGGGGTTCTTGAAGCTGGATGTCGTCGATGGCGGCGGACATTGCCGCAAGCCAGGCGTGGCGGGCGGATTCGCCGATGCGGAAGCGGCGGTGGGAGTGGTGGAGTCCGACATGCCAGCGACGCTGGGAATCGGTATCGGGTCCTCCGAGGAATTGGACGAGGAAGGCGGAGAGTTCCTCGATGGCGCAATGTAGGGATTTGCCGGGGAAAAAGAGGCGGAGGATGGGGTCCTTGTCCACCTTGCCGTAGAAGGCTTCGGCGAGGCGGTAGCAGGTGGCGGTACCGGGGTCGAAGTTGGGCATGGTCTAACGGATGGCGGCGATTTCCCGTTCGGCACGAACCCCGAGGCAGCCTTGAATGGCTTCAAGAATGTTCAACTCGGCTTCCATCCTCGTGCGACCCTGACTGACGCAGCCGGGGAGCGATGGGCAGACTGCCACGAAGACGCCGTCCTCGTCCTGGAAGATGTGGTTGGGTGGTGTCATACCGGCACTTTGTTATGGCGGGCTGAAAAGCCCGCCGCAGCCAGGAATAGCTGCCCTACCTGAGCAGGGCAGCCCTCACAATTTACTCCGGCAGACCGAAGGACAGAATCGTCCCGCCAGCGGCGACCGCGATCCGTTCCTTGCCGTCGAACTGGTACGCCATCGGCGATGCCTTCCAGTTCTGGCTGGTCTGGAACGACCACAGGAGCTTTCCGGTCACGGCATCCGCAGCGGCAAACGCTCCGCTGTCGTCGCAGAAGAAGACCAGTCCGTTCGACGTGGCCAATGTTCCGCCCCAGGATTCCACACGGCCGTACTGCGGCAGTTCCCACTTCACAGAGCCGGTCTGGATATCCATCGCGCGCAGGATCCGTTGGGACTTCGTCTTCAGGTCGGTACGCTCGGCACCGCCCAGGAACGGGCGCCCCGCTTCCCAGCCGCCGGTCGGACGGAGGCTGTAGATGGAGCATTTCTCGTTCGTCTGCATGTAGAACAGGCCGGTGGCCGGGTTGTACGAGGGCGAGTACCAGTTCGTTGCGCCGTCCTGCGACGGGCAGACGCGGGTGCCCGCGGGGGTCGGTTCCTGGCCCGCAACACGGACCGGGCGGCCGTCCGGTCCGACGCCGGTGGACCAAGTCATCTCGTTGATGAACTTCTTCGCGAGCAAGAGCTTGCCATCGGTGCGGTCAAAAACGTAGAAGAAGCCGTTGCGGTTGCCATGCAACAGCAGCTTGCGGGGCTTGCCCTGCCAGGTGGCGTTGACGACGATGGGCGTTTCAGTGGTGTCCCAGTCCCATTGGTCGTGCGGGGTGGTCTGGTA
>CAITMP010000175.1 GCA_903893525.1 uncultured Acidobacteriia bacterium
GTTCTTTCCTGCAAAGTGCGATGACGTCGGCTTGAACTTGACCGCGTGTGCACGCACGCCGGGAATCTGGCGGCTGTTCAGCCATCCGGCAAACTCAACGCCCCGAATCCAGTCCGCACCCACCAGTTCAAAAGGGGAATCCGTACCGCGCCCGACCGAGTAATTCTCCGAATACTCCAGCATCGCCACCCCCGGATACAAGAGCGCCTGGGCCGGGTTCCGGATGTTCGGCGATGGATTTACCCACGGCAACCCAGTCTGGTCCCACCAATCGCCCCGCTCCCAGCCAGCCATCTCCACCACATGCAGTTCGGCTCCGATCCCCCGCTCGCCGTTCTCCAGCTTGGCCAGCTCACCGATCGTCAGACCATGCCGCAACGGCAATGGATATGCACCAACGAACGAAATTTTGTCCGCGTCGAGCATTGGCCCCTCCACCCGCAGGCCGGTCAACGGATTCGGCCTGTCCAGCACGTAGAACGGAATTTTCGCTTTGGCCGCCTCCTCCATGGCGTAGAGCATCGTGGATTCAAACGTGTAGAAACGTACCCCGATGTCCTGGATGTCGTAGACCAAGATATCGATCCCCTTCAACATCTCCGGCGTCGGCCGCATGGTCTTGCCATAAAGGCTCCAAATGCGAATACCGGTAGCAGGATCCTCCGAGTGGCCGATGTTCTCGTGGTCCTCCACACCCGCAAACCCGTGCTCCGGTGAAAATAGCGCAGCCACCGTGATCCCCGCCTTTCGCATCAAGTCGACGTTGCGGCGGCCTTCGCGGTCCAACCCGCTCTGGTTGGTCACCAAGCCCACCCGTATGCCACGCAACGGCTCGAAATTCGCAGCGGCCAGCACCTCCAACCCGGTCCGGGTGACGCGCGCCGCATCGGCCTTCTTCGAATACCCGATGGCCGCAGCAGCAATCGTCGCCACCTGCGCCCGCAACGGGGTAATCGGCGACCGCAGGTGCGGATGGCCCGAATTCGACATCAGAATGACGTAGCTCTTGGACGCCGGATCGATCCAGATCGAAGTTCCTGTAAACCCTGTGTGCCCGTAGGACCCAACCGGGAAAAGCTCGCCCCGGTTGCGCGAATAGGGGGAATCGATATCCCAGCCCAAGCCGCGGCGGATCGGCTGCCCGGCGGCCGTATGGGGCGAGGTGAATTTCACAATCGTCGCGGCGCTGAAAATCCCTTGGCCACCATCCAGCATCATTTGGCAGAACTTTGCCAAATCCCCGGCGGTTGTGAAAAGTCCGGCATGCCCTGCCACTCCCCCCATGTACCGGGCCGTGGGGTCGTGGACCACACCGCGCAGGATCGTGCCATCCTTCATGGTTTCCGTCGGGGCGATTCTCGGCCACGCCGACTTCGCGGGCAAATACCCGCTCTCCTTCATGCCGAGCGGCTCCAGCAGCACCTTCTTGAGGAACTCGCTTTCCGACATCCCGCTCAGCCGCTCGATGATCTCGCCAAGCAGGATGAAATTGATGTCGCTGTAAACAAATTTCGCCCCCCGTGGATTGACAGGCTTGTCGTTGAGTGCCCTCCGAATGCCGGTCTGGTAACCGCTCCATGCTGGCTCCAAATCCAGATCGGGACGGAATCCGGAAAAATGCGTCATCAGGTCGCGAACGGTGATGTCGCTTTTGCCGCCTTGGAATTGGGGCAGGTACGTAGTCACCGGCGCGTCGATGGAAAGCTTGCCCTGCTCGAACAATTTCATCAAGCAGGTGGAAGTGGAAACCACTTTTGTCAGCGAGGCTGCATCGAAAATCGTGTCCTCGGTCATGGCTTCACGCGACGGGGCAACCGCCCGGCTCCCATACGCTTTCTTGTAGACGACCTTGCCCTCATGGCCGATCAACACGACGGCGCCGGGTATTTTCTCCTCTTGGATCGCTTGGTTGATGGCCGCGTCGATATCCCGCGCACCCGGAAATACCTGGGCCACAAGCTGGGACGCACAAAGGAGGAAGAGGACCGGCGTGATTCTCATGTCCTTCCGATCCTAGCAATTCCGACCTTGCGGTAGCATCGACACATGCCCCCCGAACAAACGGGACATGATCGGATCGACAGACGGAGCCTCGCCCTGCACCGGGCCGTGGCCGCAAAACTCCGCACCCAGCCCGAGCTGCTGAAGGTAGCGCTCAAGAACATCGACCGCTGGTACGCTGATGCCAGCCGCACCCGTACCTATCTCGACGAATGGCGTGTAATCCTGCACCAGCCGTTGGATAGCATCCTCGCAACCATCGTGGAAGAAGGTGAAAGGATGACCGCACTCCGCCAATCAACCCCATTCTCGGGCATCCTCGACCCCAAGGAGCGCTGGGCCATCTACCGGCAATTCAAGAGGGAGGTCGCGTGACCCGCGAACAGCTGGAGCACGTCATCAGGGCCGCAGCCGCCATCTCCGACACGGAGGACATTGTGGTCATAGGCAGCCAATCCGTCCTCGGCCAGTTCCCGAACGCCCCACTGGAACTCCTGGTCTCGATGGAAGCCGATGTCTACCCGCTGCAGTTCCCCGAGCGCGGGGACCTAATCGACGGCTCGATCGGCGAGGGATCGCCATTCCAAGATTCCTTCGGATACTACGCTCACGGTGTCGATGAAACCACGGCAATCCTGCCCGGGGGCTGGAAGGAGCGTCTAATTTTGGTTTCGGGGCCAAATACACGCCACGCGCGTGGTTGGTGCCTGGAAATCCACGATCTAGCCATCGCCAAATATGCCGCTGGCCGCGAGAAGGATTTGGATTTCGTTAGAGTCCTGGCAAGTCGGGACTTGACCCAAGAGTCCATACTGCTGCAACGGCTGGCGCTCACGAGCTTGGACGACCTTCGACGCGACTTGGCCCTGACCCGCATTCGCGCCCATTTTTCCGCATCTGGCTGAAACCCCAAACACCCCAGCATCACTCCATTACTATCGATGGATCATAGCAACGCCACGCGCCAACTCAGCCCCGACGCAGACCACATCTTCTATGTCATCGGCGTTTGCCGCGGCCTTGCGGGCGACGGCACCGGGGCATATGAGAATCTGAAGCGTGCGATCGAATTGGAACCGCGAAACCGCGCCGCCGCGCGCCAGGACGCGGATATCGCCGCGATTGCGGCCCGATTTCCCCAGATCGAGGACTTGCTGGCACTGGAACGGTCGATCTCCCGCCCGCGCTGACGCAGCGGATCCCCAAGCCACTGGAGGTATTCAATGACCGATCCCCTCCGCATCGTCTCAATCGGAGGCGGCCACGGCCTCTCGTCGCTCCTCGCAGGTCTCCGCCCGTATGCCCGTCCGACAGACGACACCCATCCCCTCGACATCACGGCTGTCGTCACCGTAACCGATGACGGGGGCAGTTCCGGCCGACTCCGCCGCGAATTCGACGTTCTCCCCCCCGGCGACATCCGCAACTGCATGGTTGCGCTCTCCGAGGACGCCGACTTCCTCTCCCAGCTCTTCCAGTACCGCTTCTCCTCCGGCCGCGGCCTCAAAGGACACAGTTTCGGGAATCTTTTCCTAACGGCTCTGACGCACATCACCGGGGACTTTCCCGATGCCGTCCGCAAATCCGCCGAAGTCCTGAAAATCGCCGGCAGGATCTACCCCTCCACCGCGATCGACGTCATCCTGGAGGCGGAACTGGCCGACGGTTCCGTCGTGCGTGGCGAGACCAAGATCAGCCGCAGCAAGAAACGCATCCGCTCCATCCGGCTCCACCCCGCGGACGTGTTACCGATGCGCGAAACACTGGAAGCCATTGAAAACGCCGACCTCATCACCCTAGGCCCGGGCTCGCTGTTCACCAGCGTCGTCCCGAACCTTCTCGTGAACGGCATTCCCGAAGCCATCCAAGCCTCGCAAGCCATCAAGGTCTACTTCATGAATCTCATGTCGCAACCGGGCGAAACCATCGGATTTCTTGCCTCCGACCACGTCCAATCCATCTCGGACCACTCCAAGGGCAACCAAGTTGACGTTGTCGTCGTGAACTCGGCCCCCATTTCGAAGGAAATGATCGCCATGTATGCCGAGCGCAACGCAGCGCCCGTCCAGAACGATCTTCCGCGCCTGCACGCCATGGGCTTGGAAGTGATTGAGGCAGACCTTTTGCATGCAGTTCACAAGGTCCGCCACAACCCGGCGGCCATCGGCTCCGTTGCTTATGATTTGGCAGTCCGCAGCCGTCGGCATCGACTTGCGAAAACAGGCTTGCGAAAATAGGGTAGATGTCCAAACAAGCCACGGTTGTGATTCTGGCAGGCGGCCAGGGAACCCGAATGAAGTCCAAGATGGCGAAAGTCCTGCACCGGGCGGGCGGCAAGCGCCTTGTGGAGCACGCGATCGCCGCGGCATCGGGAATTGCGCCGCCGGACCGCATCTTCGTCGTCGTCGGTCACCAAGCTGACGCGGTCCGGGCCGTGGCTGCGGAATCGGGCGTCGGCTCCATCCACCAAAAGGAGCAGTTGGGCACAGGCCACGCAGTCATGTGCGGCGAGGACCAACTGGCCGGTCTCGACGGCGTCCTCCTGGTGATCAACGGCGATTGCCCCATGATCACCACAAAATCGCTCCAGCAACTTTTGGACCTCTTCGAATCCACCGGCAGCGGGGCCTCCATGATCACGACTGATCTGGACGACCCCACCGGCTACGGCCGAATCGTCAGGAAAGCCTCCCCGGACGGAAACGGCGATGTCCTCGCCATCGTGGAGCACAAGGCCGCCACCCAAGAACAGCGCAAAATTCGCGAAATCAACGCCGGATTCTACTGCTTCGACGCCGCAGCTTTCTGGAAGCACGTCCACGAAATCCGCACCGACAACCCGGCGGGCGAGTACTACCTGACCGACATGATCGAGATCCTGTTGCGGGCAGGCCACCGCGTCACAGCCCTCAAGATCGCCGATTCGAGCGAACTCGTCGGCATCAACAACAAGCTCGAACTCGCTTCCGCCGACAAAATCATGCGGGACCGCACAGTGCGACAACTCATGCTGGACGGCGTCACGATCATCCGGCCCGAGACCGTCACCATCGACGCCGGGGTCACCATCGGCATGGACACGGTGGTGGAGCCCTTCGCGCAAATCACCGGCAAGACCGTGATCGGCGAGAACTGCCGCATCGGAGCCTCCTCCATCATTGCTGACTCTGTACTCGGCGACGAAGTCGAGGTTTTCCCGTTCAGCATGGTTTCGGCATGCCATCTGGAATCAAAAGTGCACGTCGGACCGTTTGCCCGCCTCCGGATGGGAGCGCACCTGGAGCATTCCTCGCACGTCGGCAACTTCGTCGAACTGAAGAAGACCCGGCTCGGCGCGGGATCGAAATCGATGCATCTGGCATACCTTGGCGATTCCGTGATCGGATCCAAGGTCAACATCGGTGCCGGAACCATCACTTGCAACTACGACGGCAAGAAGAAGCACCAGACCAGGATCGGCGACGGGGCCTTCGTCGGCAGCAATTCCACACTGGTGGCTCCGGTTGAAATCGGCACCGGCGCATATATCGCCGCTGCCAGTGCAATCACCCACTCGGTGCCAGCGAAGACTCTCGCCATTGGCCGCGCGCGGCAGATCGTCAAAGAGGATTGGACCCCGAAAAGCTGAGCGTCCATCCAAGGCGATCTTCCCTATGAAAGCCGGCTCCACAGAATCTCTGGATCGCATCCAAGCTGCGCGCCAGCGCACGGATGATCTTTTTGATCTCCTGAGCTTGGATTCGCTCTATTCACGCCCTGTAGCCGAACGCCACCGGCTGGTGTTTTACGTCGGCCATTTGGAGGCATTCGACTGGAATCTCCTGTGGCGTTCCACCCTTGGACGCGACCCATTCCACGCCGAATTCGACAAGCTTTTCGCCTTCGGCATCGACCCGGAAATCGGCAAAGCCCCGTCGGACCTCCCCACCGACTGGCCCGCCATCGGGGAAATCCGCGCATACTGCGACACCGTCCGCGAGAAACTGGATGCCGCCCTCGCCGAACTGCCGTCGCAACGCGTCGAGGTCGCAATCGAGCATAGGCTGATGCACGCCGAAACCCTGGCGTACCTTTTCAACCGCCGGGATGTCGAACGGCCCTTCAGGGAATACGAAAGTGGTCCCGTCGAGCACGAATGGGTTACAATCCCCGCCGGAACCGCTACCTTGGGCCAAGTGGAAGGCGAATTCGGCTGGGACAACGAGTTTTCCCGGCACTCTGTGGAAGTCCCGGCCTTCCAGCTCTCGAAGTACAAGGTCACCAACGGCGATTACCTCAAGTTCGTCGAAGCCGGAGCCGAGCCACCCGCCTTCTGGAGCCGCATCGACAACCGCTGGTGGTACCGGGGCATGTTCGAATGGACCTCACTCCCCTTGGATTGGCCCGTCTACGCCACCTGGGAGGAAGCCACGGCCTACGCCAACTGGATCGGGAGAAAGTTGATGACCGAGCCGCAGTTTCACCGCGCGCTGGAAGCCTCACCAACCCCCAAGCCCGGCAATTTCGATTTCCGCCGCTGGGACCCCTGCCCGGTCACCGACTGCCAGAATAGCGGCATCTCCCAACTGGTCGGCAACGGCTGGGAATGGACCGCCACCGTCTTCGCCCCGTTCCACGGGTTCCAACCCTTTGCCTTCTACCCCGGCTATTCCGCCGA
>CAITMP010000176.1 GCA_903893525.1 uncultured Acidobacteriia bacterium
ATTGGCCGCGATCAGTTTCTCCCGCACCCGATGCCGTGCCACGCGCGGCCCGTCCGCTTTGGAGGAGAAGCAGTATCCGTGCTGCGCGAGCACCGAGCACCGAGGCCAATTCTTCAATCGCCACTCTAGAAGATCGGGATGGGACCTGCGTTAGGGTTGTGAAGCTAAAGATGCGGCGGCGTGCATGGATTTGTTACCATCGTTTTGTTATGGCAATTCCCAACGTTAAGCGGTACCGGCCCTTTTGCCCGGTGTGCAACGACAACTTCACCCTCATGGCCGTCCTGCCCAACCAAGCCAACGCCGATGCCTACTTGGCGGACGCTGTAGCACGGCACGACCACAAAGCCTTCTCTGACGCCAAAGCGGCAATGAGCAAGGTCCGCGTCGGTCAGCAGAAACAGGTCAAGAAGAAGTAGTCTTTTGGTTTTCGGTACCCGGGCTGCGCGAACGCGGTCCGGGTGCTGCTTTTGGAAGGCGGGACCGGATTTCCATCTGGTCCCGCTTTTTCGTTTACGGCAGGCCGAAAACCAAAATATTCGGGCCTGCGACGGTTGCCAGGTACTGTTTTCCTTCCACGGCGAACGTCATGGGCGACGCCTTCATCAGGACGTTCGTGGGGAAGCTCCAGAGATTCCGGCCTGTTTTCTCATCGGCGGCGGCAAAGGTTCCGTTCGGGTCCGAATAGAAAACCAGCCCTCCGGACGTTCCGAGAATCCCCGGCCACGATTTCGACTGCACCGTGCCCGTAAACGGAACTTCCCACTCCACTTTTCCGGTGTCAATCGATATGGCGCGCATGAACTTCTGCGGCGTCGGCAGCAGTCGGGTCCCGGCACTGGACCGGGCGCGGCACTGTTCCAAGGTCATGATTGTGATCAGCCTGGTGACGGGGCTGTAGGATGCCGAATTCCAGTTCGCGGCGTCCGACGGGCAATCGATGAGAGAAGGTGGATTCGGGGGCGGCAGCGGACGTCCGTCCGGCGCGATTCCCTGGGTCCACGTCTGATTCTTGATGAATTGCTTGGCTAGCAATAGTTTGCCGTTGGTCCGGTCGAGAACGTAGAAGAATCCGTTGCGGTCGCCATGGAGGAGCAACTTGCGCGGCTGGCCTCCCCATGTGGTGTCGACCAGCAGTGGCGGCTCGGTGGCATCCCAATCATGGACGTCGTGCGGAGTCACCTGGAAATGCCATTTGAGCTTGCCTGTGACGGGGTCCACGGCGAGGATGGAGTTGGAGTAGAGGTTGTCGCCGGGGCGGTCCTTGTCGTCGGAATCGGGCCACGGGTTGCCGGTAGGCCAGTAGATTGTGTTGGATGCCGGATCGAAGGCGCCGGTGAGCCAAGTGGCGCCACCACCGGCCACGGGTTCTTTTTCGCCCCAGGTTTCGGCCCCGGGATCGCCTTTGCGGGGAATGGTCCACAACCGCCACAGCCGTTCGCCGGTGGAGGCCTGGTATGCGGCGAGAAAGCCTCGCATGCCGCGGTCACCGCCGGAGACTCCGGCCACGATAGTGTCGTTGCCGACCGGGAGGGGGGCGACCGTGGAACCATAGTGCATCGCCTCGTCCGGCATGTACTGGTCCCAGACCAAGGCGCCGGTCGTGCGGTTCAGCGCGACCAGATGGGCGTTGTCGGTGGAGAAAAACACCTTGTCGCCGAGCAGGCCGACACCGCGGTTGGTCCCCAGCGAGGCGTCGCCAATTAGGCCCGGAGTGCGGGGGCGGGAGTACTTCCAGAGCTGCCGGCCGGTCGCTGCATCCAAGGCGATCACTTGGTTGGGGCCAGTGATGTACATCACGCCGTCGGCCACTACCGGGGTGACCTCAAGGCCGAAATGGTCCACCGGGAAGATCCACTTGGGTGCCAGCGTGGCCACGTTGGCACGGTTGATTTGATTTAGATTGCTGTAGCGGTTGCCGTCCAGGGTTCCGTTGTAGGTCAGCCAGTCGCCGGGCTTGGGGTTGCGGATGCGGTCGAAGGGGATTCCGGCGGAGCTGGAACTGCCGTTCACGGGCTTGGGCGATTCGTCGCGGACGAGCTTGGCGAGGTAGGCGGTCAAGTCCCGCAACTCGTCTGGCGAGCCGGCAAACGCGGGCATCAGCGGCTTTTCCGGCTGGATGGAGGCAATCTCCGACTGGCGAAGGGATTGGAACCGTCCGTCGGGGAGCTGGAGTTGGAGATCGAAGTTGGTTCGCGCGCGGGCGAAGCCTTGGACGGCCCTGCCATTGCGCAGCTTGACCGAGACGAGGTCGTAGCCTGGCGTGATCCGGGAGGCGGGGTTCATGAGCACTTGGCGGATTTCGCCGACTGTCAACTCCTTGGCGAGGTTGGAAAGGTCGGGACCCATCGATGAACCCTGTCCCTGCTGCATTTGCCCGGCAACCATGTGGCAGGAGCCGCACTTCCCCTTGCCAGCAAACAGCGCCCGACCCGCCTCGACCGAGCCAGGCAGCGACGCTTCCGCTGCCGACGTGTTCAAGGAGCGAACAAACAAAGCCAATTGGTCCAGTTCGGCAGCAGGCAGCGGGAAGGCGGGCATGCCGGTCGACGGCGAACCCTTTGCGATGAAGTTGCGAATCTGGGTAACCGACTGCGTTCGCAGCCTTCTGCTAGCCACCAGCGGGGGACCCATTTCGCCGCCAGCAGCGTCCGCCGCATGGCATGCCGCGCAATTGCCGACGAACGATTTCTGCCCCGCGTCCGTCGTGGAAATGCCGGTCTGGGCAAGCAGGGGGGCTACCGACAGGATGGCGAGCGTGAATCGTCGCAGCACGGGACTAGAGTTCCTTGATCCGGATGTTGCGGAATTCGACGTGGGACCCGTGGCCGAGGAATCCAATGTGGCCGGTAGTGCGGGCGAGGCCGGGGTGTTTTTCCAAGACCTTGGGCTCCTTGACGATATCGAGGTTGGCGTCCAGTATGATGACCCCGTTGAGGGTTACCGTAATGTGGCGGCCCTGGATCCGGATCTCCTCCTCGTTCCATTCGCCCACGGGTTTGCGGAAACCGGTCCGCGCCGGAATGGCATCGTAGACTGAGCCGTGGTATTGCTCGGGCTTGATCACACCCTTGTAGACGGCATCGCCATCGTCCAGAATCTGGATTTCCATGCCCTTGTAGGCCGCGTCGCCCTCGTACGGAGCGCGGATGCCGATCCCGTTGTTCGCTCCGGGCGTGAGGAGAAACTCGAAACGGAAGGCAAAATTGGCATATTCCTTCTCTGTGAAAAGGTTGCCGCCGCCTTCCTTCGGGCAGATGATCTTGTTGTCCTGCACGACATAGCCGGGGCCGTGGCCGCCGACCAGCTTCCAGCCGGTTAGGGTCTTGCCGTCGAACAGGGGTTGGAAGCCTGGCTCGTCGGCTGCGAAGAGAGCGGAGGCCAGAAGGAGTGCGGTTAGGAAAGTCCTCATCATCTTGCACTTTAGCGCATGCGCGATTCATGCGAACATGAAATCGAGGCCGCGTGAGCAACCACTACCATTTCCTGACCCGCTGGCGCGTCCAATCCACACCGGAGGAGATCTACGACATCCTTGCGGAGCCGTTGGAATACCCGCGCTGGTGGCCGTCGGTCTACCTCTCTGTCGCGAGGTCCGGGGCGAACAAGTTCCGTTTGCAGACCCGCGGATGGCTCCCCTCTACCTTGGAATGGAATGCCGAAACGGTAATTGCGGAACGACCGACGAGAATCGAGATCGCGGCAACAGGCGATTTCCACGGTCGGGGCATTTGGTCACTGCGCGCCGACGGCGAGTTCACGGATGTTTCCTTCGACTGGAACCTGCACGCGGAAAAGCCCTTGTTGCGGCACCTTTCGTTCGCACTAAAGCCCGCGTTCGAGGCCAACCACCGGTGGGCGATGGACATGGGGCGGCAATCGCTACTGCTGGAACTGGAACGATCACGAGCCACCACGGCGGATGCGATGAATTCGATCCCGGCACCGCCGAGGCCAGCGCATTTGTCCGAGCGCACCCTGCTGGCCGGGGCCTTGCTGGCCGGAAGCGTTGCGGTGGCGATAGCGACTTCGACGCCTTCGAAACCAGCCGAGCCAGAAGGCTAGTCGGGCTTGCGGGGCGAGAGGATATTCACCCGTACCGGCTTGCCGCCGGTAACCACACGCACAACCTTGCACACCAAGACGGCGGATTCCACCGGGACCACCACGCGCGTCAGGTTCTGGCCGGAATCAATACCGGAAAGCACCAGGACGTGAATGCTGGGCACGAAGATTTCCGTCACTCGCAGAATCTCGGGACCCGCGGCAAAGGTGACCAGCAACTCGCGGTCTTCCCCCAGTGGCCGTTGCATGGCTTGGACTTGGCCCAAGATGATGGCGCCGATGTTTTCGACAACCGGGGCTGGTGCGGCCTTTTCGGAAGCTTTGGCAGGTTCAGGTCCGGCCACGGCGTCGATCACGTTCTTCTTCGCGGCGTCGATCGCCTGCCCAGCCAGCACTTTGCCGATATTCCCGAATGACATGAGTCGAGTCTACCCTAGTCTACGGCCGCAACCCCGAACAATGCCGCGAGATCTGAAAACCGCTCCACCACGACCAGCCGCCCGTCCGGGTCGTGCAATTCGGCACGCTCCAGGGACCATGTGCGCTCATGCGGCACGAAGACGGCTCGGAGACCTGCCGCCAGGGACGGGTTGATATCGGATTTCGGACTGTTGCCGATCATCCAAGTCCGCCTCTTGTCGAAGCCGCGAACGTCCGCGAGGCGCTCGTAGGTGTCGCGGTCCTTTTCCTTCACCACCTCGCAGTGCGCGAAGAGCGGACGCAGGCCAGACAGGTCGATCTTGCGGTTTTGCTCGGCGGGCTCGCCCTTGGTGCACATGGTCAGCTCATGCTTTTCGGCAAGAAACGGGAGGGTCTCGGCCACGCCTGGCATCAATTCGATCTCCTGGGCCAGAATCTGGTGGGCGATGGCAGTGACGCGGGTCAAATCGTGCTGGTCGACGGCGCGCTCGGCCAAGTGCAGGAAGCATTGGCTCAGGTTGCGGCCGAAATTGACCGCGCCGTAGCCGTGGATCCGGTTGTTGACGATTTCGATGTCGTCCAGGATGTCGCGGATTTCCTGCGGGGAAAGCGTCGAGTGCTGCAGGTAGTCGCAGAACTCCTGGAAGGCCCGCTCAAAGTAGATATTGTTCTCCCACAGGGTGTCGTCGGCGTCGAAGATCAGGTGCTGGGGGGAATCGAAGACGGGTTTCATCTCTTGATGGGGCCTTTGGGGGCGATGGGCTTTGAGGGCGAGTTGGAACTTTGGATCAGACTCCCTTCGGTTTGTGACCCGAGCCGTTCATCGGTACTACCCTTTTCATCTTCGCCTCGTAAGCCAATTTCTCCACGTGGCCATCGACGAACTTGAGGAACTGCTCCAGCCGTTCGGTTTCGGACCGCATCCGCAGCATTGTGTTTTGGAAATCCAGATCATCAACGCGCTGGGCGATTTCGAAACTCAGCCGGACGGCGGTTGGATCCGGCGGATCGCTCTTTGCGTCACGGCCGCCCTCCGAGGCACCGTCGATCCGGAGCCACGCTTCGAGCGCGTCCGCACGAAGATCGTTCGGCACAACCGACCAATCGAGGTCGTCGAACAGTTCCACCTCGCCCTGCAGATAAGCTTTGTCTTCGTTGATCGAAAGGACGGTGAAGCGGCTCTGTCCCCGCGCGATGATGTCGAACCGGCCATCCGGGTAGCGCTCCAGTACGGTTTCCACCTTCATGGCGCAACCAACATCGACGACGCCACCGGATTCGCCAAGCAGAATGCCGAACTCGGAGTCAGCCGTGATCGCCTCGCCCACCATTTCCTTATAGCGGTCCTCGAAGATGTGGAGCGGGATGGAACTTCCCGGAAAGGCAACCATTCTGAGCGGAAACAACGGCATGAGCCGGGACATGAGGCTATTATCCCCCCGCTGCCCATCCGATGCGGTCCCCGGCACCACGTCCACCGGGAAAGCGTGGCCTGGTCGGATACTGTAATTAGCGATGCGCCAGAGTCTGGAAAACAAGGTCGTCATAGTCACTGGAGCGTCCAAAGGGATTGGAGCGAAGCTGGTGGGTGCCTTGCAGGCGCTCGGCGCGAAAGTGGTAATGACGGCCAGGGACGAGGATGCCCTCCGGACGGCGGCCCGCCCGGACGACTTGGTGGTAGCAGGTGACCTGATGCTGGACAGCACGCGCGAGCGCGTGATTCAAGAAACCGTGGCACGCTACGGCCGTATCGACGCCGTCATCAACAACGCCGGGCGCGGATCGTATTACACTGCAACCGAGTCCCCACTGGACGATTCCCGCGCCATGTTTGAACTGAATTTCTTCGCGCCGTTGCACCTTGCCCAGCTGGCCGCGCCCTGGCTGCGGGAGTCCAAAGGCTCACTGGTGAACGTGAGTTCGATTGCGGGGCAGTTGAGCCTGCCGTGGCTGCCAGTCTATTCGGCCAGCAAATTCGCATTGGCTGCCCTGACCTCCGGCCAAGCCATGGAACTGGCACGTAACGGTGTGCACGTGATGGCCGTCTTTCCAGGATATGTGGATACCGACTTTCAGGCGCATGCGGCCGGATCATGCCCCCCGGATAATGTTGTAAAGGGAAAGAAGTTCGCCGTTTCAGCCGGGGAGTGCGCGGCTGCGATCATCCGGGGGATGGAATCGCGGCAACGTGTGGTTGTGACTCCGCGAATCGGCTGGCCGCTGGTGGTCTTCAGCAGGCTTTTCCCCGGACTTGTAGAATCGCGAATGGAACTGCGCTGAAATGCATTTGAAGCTGAAACGTACACCGGGCATATACCTGGCCGGATTCATGGGGTCGGGCAAGTCGACCGTCGGGCTGATTCTGGCGGACCGGCTCGGCTGGGATTTTGTCGACATAGACCGCGAAATCGAGGCGACGCAGGGAACCACCATCGGCGAAATTTTCGACAGCCGGGGCGAGGCCGAATTTCGCCGCATTGAAGCCGAAACGCTGACAGCACATTTGAAGCAGATCGAGTGCGGACGTCCGCAGGTTGTGGCGCTGGGCGGCGGGGCGTTCGTGCAAGAGGAAAACTTCAGCCGGATCAACAACTGTGGTATTTCCGTGTGGATTGACTGCCCGTTTGAGATCATCGAAGGCCGCATTGCGGAAGAGGGCTTGGACCGGCCGAACGCGCGGGATCCGCAAAAGCTTCGTGCGCTCTACGAATCGCGGCGGGAAGGCTATGCGCGGGCGGATTTCCGGGTGGACGGCAGCTTGGTGCCGGAAGCGGTGGCCGAGGCAGTTGTTGCACTGCCGTTGTGGAAGTAAATGCGTCGAGACCTTCGGGCGGACGCCGGTCGAATCGTAAGAGCGGCGTTGGCCGCAGCCGATCCGTCTGCGGCTGTCCGCGATGCGCTTCTGGCCCGCACCGATTTGGACCTCTACGACCGGATTTTCGTGGTCGGCGCGGGCAAAGCCGGCGGCACTATGGCAGTCGCAGCGGAGCAGGTACTGGGCGGGCGGATCCATGCCGGAGTGGTGATCGTGAAGGATGGCGATCCCGCAGCCACGAGCCATATCGAACTGAAACCCGCCGGGCACCCGGTACCGGACGAACGCGGGGTCGTGGCAGCGAGCCGGATCGTGAAACTCTGTGCCAAGGCTGGGGAACACGATTTGGTGGTATTCCTCCTCTCGGGTGGGGCTTCAGCGCTGGCACCGTGCCCGGCAGCACCGGTCACACTGGCGGAAAAGCAGGAAACAACGAAGCTGCTGCTTGCATGTGGCGCGACGATTCACGAATTGAACGCCGTCCGGAAGCATATTTCAGGATTCAAGGGTGGACGGCTGGCTCGGATTGCGGCCCCGGCGCGCGTTCTAAGCTTGATTCTCTCTGACGTAGTGGGTGATGACTTGGACGTGATCGGCTCAGGGCCCACCGCGCCGGATGCATCGACGTATTCGTCCGCACAGGCGGTACTGGGCAAATACGACCTCTTGGAACAGGTTCCGTCGTCAGTCCTCGCACATTTGGAAGTGGCAGACGACGAGACGCCGAAGCCCGGCGATCCCATGTTTGAACGTGTGGAGAACGTGCTGGTGGGCAGCAACAGGAAATCTTTGGCTGCAGCTGCGGTGGAAGCTGAGACACTGGGATACCGGACTTTGGTCCTCGCCAGCACCATCGAAGGGGAAACGCGCGACGTGGCCCGGATGCACGCGGCGATGGCGCGCGAGATTCGGACTTCGGGCCAGCCCGTTCCGCCACCCGCGTGTCTGGTTTCGGGCGGGGAAACCACGGTGACTATCCGGGGGACGGGAAAAGGTGGACGGAACCAGGAATTTGCGCTTGCGGCAGCAATTGATATTGCCGGTCTGGACAACGTGCTGGTCTTGAGCGTGGGAACCGACGGCACTGATGGCCCGACGGACGCAGCCGGAGCATTGGCCGATGGCCAGACCGTGGGCAGATCGCCTGTCAACGCGGGGAGATCGTTGGACAACAATGATTCGTACCCTTTTTTCCAGGACTTAGGCGATTTAATCGTCACCGGCCCTACGGGAACGAATGTAATGGATCTACATCTGGTGCTGGTCGGCTGAAGCCCTGTCCCGCTATGGAACCTTCGGGGCCGGTGGCGGCTGGACCTCAATCTTCACATCAGAAAACAGAACAG
>CAITMP010000177.1 GCA_903893525.1 uncultured Acidobacteriia bacterium
ACCGGTGCCGAATGTGCTCCGGCATCGATCTTGGTCACCCACAACTCCTTGCCCGTCTTCGAATCGAAGGCCCGGAATCTGCTGTCATCGGTTGCGCCGATAAACACCAGTCCTCCCGCCGTCGCCATCGACCCGCCCATGTTCGGACGCCCCGTATTCTGCTTGCCCTCCGGCAGACTCTCGGTGATGCCCAGCCTCGATTCCCACGCGATGTCGCCTGTATTCACGTTGATGGCAAACAGGCGGCCCCATGGCGGCTCGTTGCAAGCGCAATCGGCCAGTTTGTTGGAATAGCCTAGCAGTTCCTGGCAACGTCTTCTTCGTGGCATGGTGCTGGTGGAACTGTGCTGTAGTCTTCCTATTCGCCCAGCCAGGAGCTTACCATGAAAGTTATTCCATTCCATGCAATGGCTGTCAGTGAAACTGATACGTCTCTTGCGATTCCCTTGCTTTTGGTCGCCACCTTGATGTTTTGTTGTGCTTCGACTGCTTCGGCAATGCCTGCAGGACTTCGGCGAAACCACGTAATCCCGATAGCACCTCAAGTGTTATCGTCCAGAACCATCGACAGAGCCAAGTTGATGCGTGAAAGGCGTCAAAAGGCCGAAGCGTGGGTCGCAGGATACACGGCGACGGCTGTAGGTACCGTTGTAGCCACGGCATTGGTGCCGGGCGCTGCGACCGTAATCCTCACCGGCCTCGAAGCCACGATGTGTTATCAAATCGGCAGGATGTACAGGGTAAGCTGGACTCCCGGCGAAGCAGCCACAGCGGCTGGACTTGTTGGGATGGCTTCATTCGCGGGCAAGATTGTTGCATTGGAGGGTGCGATTGTGTTGGGCCCTTTGGGCGTTCCGGTAAAGGCGGCAATAGCTGGTACCATTGTCCAACTGATGGGACAGTTGGTCATCAAGCACTTCGAGGACACATCGGACTAGTCTTGTTGCTCGCGCCTTGGCTGCAAGTCGTACGCGGTTCTCGAGTCGGGAGTTGATCAAAGCGGCCGAGTGCGATTGGCGGCTTGCCAGAACTGGGCGATAATTGCAATTTCACTCACGATGCCAGCCGCTTCATGGTTACCATTGTCCATCTCCAAAAGGGCATTCTTGTAGTCGATACGACCCGAAAAATCAGGTTGGATTACAAGAATACAGTTTCTGATCATGTTGGAGCAGAGCGAGACCAGCTTTTCCGTGCAGGCACCGAACTTGGGCAATTGTGACGCACGGGGAGACCTTGTTAAGACGCCAAGCGTGCAGCACTCCAAGCGATTCGGATCAACCTCGACGCCCATCGCGAAGCCGGAATGACCAGCCCCCCAGAATGAGGTCTCCAGCCACCTCGCAAATCCAGACTTCCGCGACCAGTTCTTCGCCTATGTCGATGTTGTCGAGCCGCAGGAACACCTCGCCAAGTAAGTCCTGAACTCTTTGCACACCAGACCGCAAAACCCCTTCGAACCCCAGTAGCCTGTCGCTGCTGATCATCGGCGGTCTGCGTATGATTTCGACCCCGCCGGAAGGAAGTAGCTCGAATCGCGGGACGCAGCGTGGTTTTCCGCGATTTCATAGGACGTCAGTCCATAGGGCTAGTCCCCCATGGACTGAAAGCGACGCTACTCGAACAACTCCGCGTGACTGCCGCTGGGGACAAGCGTCAATTCGGCATCTGTTAGCTTATAGAGCAGGAGCCAGTCGGGCTGAATGTGGCAGTCCCAGTGCCCGATCCAGTCGCCGCGCAGCGGATGAGGACGGCAGCGGGCCGGGAGCGGTTGCTGTTCCTGAAGCAGGTTGACGACGGTTTCCAGCTTGTCCAAGTCCTTGCCCTGCCTGCCGACCCGCTTCAAATCCCTCTCAAACGCGGTTGTTGTGAGGAGCGCGAGAGCCATTACACCTTTTCGCGCAGTTCACGGAAGGACTTGTAGCGGTTCAACGCCGCCGGGTTGTTTGCCTCCGCCATTGCCGCGGCGCTCTCGGCGTTCGGGATCGCGACAGCAAACGGAAGGCCCTGGTGCAGTTCGACCTGCTTCAGGAAAAGCCGAATCGCGTCGGTCGTAGAAATGCCAATCGTCGAAAACACCTTCTCTGCCGACGCCTTGAGCTTGGGGTCGACCCGAGCGTGGATCATCAGGGTTTTCTCGGATATCTGTGGCATCGTCTTCGCTCCAAGTTCATTGTATCTCAATTGAGATATCACCATGCCTGGACGCCAGTAATTGGGTAGCCCCACCCCTCGGAGCGGGCCGAGTACAAGGCATTGATCAACGCGTCCGACCTCATTTTCGATCTTGAAATTGAAGACCCGTCGAAATTTCAGCCAGCTAGCCGGATAAACCCAATGGACCCCTCGATGCGGCAGTTTTTCCGACACCGGGCGGGCGAACGCTGCGAGTCCTGCAGACTACACCAGATCCATTGCCAAGTTTCCCACCATGTCGACTACCTCGGCGCACAGATCATAGGCCTCTTGGGCGACTGGCTTGGGCCGACCCGTGTGGAATCGACCCTTGCCAGTATATAGCAGCCCCGAACAACCCTGCACTATTTCGGCAACGCGAACGCGATCACTGTATCGGCATGGCTGCGGTCACCAAGGAACCCTCCACCCGTGGCCGTGATCACCACGTACTGTCGGCCATCCTTGCCCAGGAACGTCACCGGTGCCGAATGTGCTCCGGCATCGATCTTGGTCACCCACAACTCCTTGCCCGTCTTCGAATCGAAGGCCCGGAATCTGCTGTCATCGGTTGCGCCGATAAACACCAGTCCTCCCGCAGTCGCCATCGACCCGCCCATGTTCGGACGCCCCGTATTCTGCTTGCCCTCCGGCAGACTCTCGGTAATACCCAGCCGCGATTCCCATGCGATGTCGCCCGTATTCACGTTGATCGCAAACAGCCGCCCCCATGGTGGTTCATTGCAGGGCATGTTGGTTTCGTTGTTCCAGAACCGGTTGTTCCCGTTGTAGCCAGTCCGGCTGTAGCTGCCGTTTTCGTTCTTCACCATCGTGTTCAGGCTGCCGAAATCCATCGTGTTGACGAAAAGGTAGCCAAGGGTCGGGTCGAAGGACGGTGGATTCCAGTTGCCGCCACCGATGGAGCTGGGGAAAATCACGCTGGGGGTGGTCGAGTAGTGTGTGTAGGGTCCGCCCGCGTGCAAGCCACCTGGAATACTGTCGAACAGCGCCTCGCAATACGCCTTCAACTCCGGCGTCACGGTGGCGATGTCCTGGCGCTGGAAGCTGTTCCGGGCCAGCGACGGCGGCTTGACCGGAAATGGCTGGGTCGGGGAAGGGAAGTCGCCCGGAAGCGCGTCCTCGGTCGGAACCTTGCGCTCCTCCATTCCGTAGATCGGGGCTCCGGTAACGCGGTTCAGGACATATAGATAACCGGTCTTGGCTAGTTCGGCCACGGCGGGAATTTTCTTGCCCTTCTGCACGACGTCGAACAAAACTGGCGGCGACGCGAAATCATAATCCCAAGTGTCGTGGTGCACCCCCTGGAAGTACCACTTGAGCTTGCCGGTTAGAGCATCCACGGCCACCAACGAGGTGCCAAACAGATTGTCACCCTTCCTGTCCCCACCCCAGTAGTCGGTGGTCGGCTCGCCGAAAGGCATATAGAGGATGCCGCGCTCGCGGTCGATTGTGAAAAAGCCCCAGACGTTCGTGCCGGAGCGCTGTTTCCAGTCGTCGCCGGACCACGTTTCGCTCCCCTTTTCCCCAGGGCGCGGAATCGAATGGAACTGCCAGACAAGCTTCCCCGTGTGGATGTCCCAGGCCCGCGTGTCGCCCGCAGCTCCAAAACTGGGGCCCTCTTGCACATGGGCACCCGTAATGATCACATTCTTATAAACCAGTGGCGGCGAGGAAAGCCCGAAACTGGAATCCTTCAATCCGTTCAGCGCGCCGGGTTTCATGTCCACGACGCCCTCGTTGCCGAATCCCGGGACCAGCTTGCCGGTCTTGGCATTCAGAGCCATCAACTTGCCCGACGAGGTCCCGAACAGGATGCTGGCGGGAGACTGCTTGTCCCCGGCCCAGAATTCCAGGCCGCGCGTTGCGGGCGACCCGTCCTTCACCTCGAAACTCCAGATTTCCTTTGCCGTTTCCGGCTCCAGCGCCACCACCCTGTTGAACGCCGTCGTCAGATACATTACGCCGTCGATGATCAGCGGCGAAACTTCGGACTGTCGTCCCCCGCCGAATCCGCCACGCCCGCCCCCACGACCACCCCGACCGCCGCGACCGCCAGCAGCAGGCGTCACCACCGACTGGTCCTGCGCGGCGTTTGGAGCGACCGCAGCAGCCGCCGGTGCCTCCACTGTCATGTGGTATGTCCACGCGCGGGTCAGGCCGGTAACGTTCTTGGTGTCGATCTGCTTGAGCGGCGAAAACCGTGTACCAGCCAGATCATGCCCGTAGGTGGGCCAGTCGTTTTGTCCGTAAGCGCGTTGGATGGAAGCGGTGGCAGCAATGGCCACGGCCACCACTCCGGCAACCCGTGTCGATTTCAGCATGTAAATATACCTTGCGCGTCCTCTAGTTGCTTTTCGCAGCAGCCGCCGGTACGTAGGGACGCGGCGTAACATCCGCCTCCGTCATCCCCAGAGCCCAGCGAATGGCTTCAAAATACATGTGGTAGACATCGGGGTCGTCCCAAGTCTTGGCCGAGTGCGCGAAAGACCCGTAAAACACCCGCCCCTTGCCGTACATCTTGGCCCAAGCAAGCGGAAAGTCCCCGTTCGTGCTGTGGTTGTTGGCATTGGGCGCCATCTTGGAGAGGTCCAGCCGCAGCAGCACCCGGCTCTTTTCGCGCGAGAAGTTCTTCACCTGGTAGAACTCGTCGTTCATGTCGAAGGTCGGTGCCAAGTGCTTGGTCGCCGGGAACGCCGGATCCTCATTGATCACGGTTCCTGCGGCCTGACCCCAGGGATGGTCGTCGTAAACGCCGCCCAGCATTTCGCCGAACTCCGGCCAAGACGCGTTCATCGCCGTCAGTGCCACATGAGCGGCCACAAAACCCTTTCCATCGTCGTGGACGAACTTGAGCAGATCGGCCTTCTGCTGGTCGTCCAGTTGCACTTCTCGGTGCCCCATGAAGAAGATGGCGTCGATGTTGCCCAGATTCGGTCCACCGCTTGCCGGCTGCCCGGTCGTCATCTTCGCGTTGTAGGAAATAATGTTGGAATCGGTGCGGATGAAGGTGTCCCACAACCCGGACTCGTAGCCGAGCCGCTCGACCAGCGCCATGGCGTGGGAAGTCGAGTCATGCTGGGCGATTCCGTTCCGTGTGTCGGCCCATACCAGCACCGTCTTGCGCAGCCGCGGACCGCCGCGTCCACCCGGACCCCGGCCTCCCCGTCCGCCACCCCGACCCTGTCCAGCCCCCGGGGCCTGTGGCTCGGCGGGCTGCTGCGCCGTCAAACTCCAAACCGCAGCCAGCATTAGCGCCGTGAATCCGGCAATTGCGCGAAACCTGATCGACATGGACCTCTCCAAGTTGGACCTCCCCAATACAGTTGCCCAAGCTATCACAGGTTTGGACCGAACACGCTGAATTAACGGTGCCGCACGGTTACACGCGAGCGAACATCGCCGGTGCCGTCCAAGTAACGGATCATTTAGATTTGACGTGAGTGCTTACCGCCAGTGGATACTAACGTTGGTCATGTACGAGACACTGGGACCTACTCACCGAAAATCACGGGGGAAATGTAGTCAAGGAAGCGAATAAGGGGAGGGGCTTCCGTCTACCGTTCCGCTGCTGTTTAAAAAGACAGCGGAGGTATGGTGAATTAGTGGTCGGGGCGGCGAGATTCGAACTCACGACCCCCTGCGCCCAAGGCAGGTGCGCTACCAGACTGCGCTACGCCCCGACAAACACTGCTATACCAGTATAACCGAGCCCCTGCGTCGGGCCTAGGACCAGATTTCCTTGATGATTTCGCCTGCCGAAACCGTGGGCCGCTCGTTGCGACCGTTGTGCATATAGGTTGTCTTCAGGTGGTCCAAGCCCATCATCCACAGGATCGACGCATGGATGTCATGAACGTGCACCGGCCGTTCCGCCGCCCGCATGCCGATCTCGTCCGTCGTCCCCACATACTGGCCGCCCTTGGCCCCGCCGCCCGCCATCCACATCGTGAAGCCCCACGGGTTGTGGTCGCGTCCGTCGCCCTGTTGGTTGAACGGCGTGCGTCCGAATTCGCCGCCCCAGACCACCAGCGTGTCCTCCAGCAGCCCTCGCTGCTTCAAATCCTGCAGCAACCCGGCAATTGGTTTGTCAGAAGCCCGGCACCACTTTGTGTGGTTGGGCTCGATGTGCTGGTGCGCGTCCCAGCCGCTGCCGGACCCGCAGTACAACTCCACGAATCGAACGCCGCGCTCCACCAGACGCCTGGCCATCAAGCAGTTGGCACCGTAAACCGACGTCGATGGATCGTCCAAGCCGTACATTCTCTTGGTCGCCTCCGTCTCCTTGGCCAAATCCACAGCATCGGAGGCCGCCGACTGCATTTGGTAGGCCATCTCGTATGACCGGATCCGCGCGTCGAGTTCCGAATCGTCCGCCTTGTCCCGCGACCAAAGCTCGTTCAAATTCCGCAGCAGTCCCAGCTGGTTCCGCTGTTGCTCGTCGGAAATCGTGGATGGGGGCTTCAAGTCCAAAATCGGCATGTCGCCGCGACGGAACTGGGTCCCTTGGTAGACCGCAGGCAGGAAGCCAGCGCTCCAATTGTTGATGCCGCCCAGCGGGTCCTTGTCATCCGACATCACGACGAACGACGGCAGGTTTTTGTTCGCCGAGCCTAGGCCGTAGGTCGACCATGCTCCCAGGGACGGCCTTCCAGCCAGGATCGAGCCCGTATTCATTTGGCAAACCGAGCCCACATGGTTGATGCCGTCGGCCCAGCAGGAGCGGATCACGGTCATGTCGTCGACGAACGCGCCTGTGTTTTCGTACCAATCGGAAACCCACATGCCCGACTGGCCACGCTGTTTCCAGACGCGCTTGGGTGCCATCAGGGTGTTGTTCTGCGTCCCTTGGGCGGTCAATTTGGGCTTGCCGATGGAATCCGGAATCGGCTGGCCATCCATCTTCAGCAGCGCGGGTTTGTAGTCGAAGGTATCCACATGGCTCGGCCCGCCTTCCATGAAGCAGAAGATGACCGACTTCGCCGTCGGCTTGTGGTGCGGTGCCTTGGGTGCGAGCGGGTCGGGCGGAGTGTTCCGTTGGCTGCTCGTTGCGGCCGCTGCAGCGTCTTCGGCCAGCATCGCCGATAACGCGATTCCCGCTAGTCCGCTCCCGGCCCGCGTGAAAAACTCGCGGCGGGACTTCACATTCCAGTGGTGCCGCAATTTGGCAAGCGTTTGGTCGGACATGTCAGTTCACGTAGAGGAACTCGTTGGAACTCATCAGGGAATGGCAGAAGTCCACGAAGGCAGAGGCCAACGCGGGATCGACGCCGGGAGCGAGTTGGGCTGGCAGTATCACTTTTTCGTTGCGCGCCAGCCTTGCGGAAACCAACTTGGACTGGCTCGCGAGGAAGGTCGAAACAGCCTGCCGTTCCTCGGTCTTGGGGGCCCTCGAGAAGGCCAACCGGTATGCCCGGTCGATCCGCTGTTCCGGTGTCAAGCCGCCGTCATTCAAGACGCGGGCCGCGAACGCCGCCGACCATTCCAGAACCGCCTTGTCATTCATCATGGTCAAGGCTTGGGATGGCACCACGGACGAGAAACGCCTGGGACAACTTTCCTCCGAACTAGGGGCATCGAACGCCTCGAACATGGGGAAGGGGAGGATGCGTTTCTCCACCACGTAGACGCTACGGCGGCGGGTTTCAGCTTCGTCCTTGTCCACAGCCCAACCCGAATATCCGGCCGTGCTCACGCCCGCTGGCAATTCAGGCCGGATTCCAGGACCGCCCATCTTAGTGTTCAGCAAGCCGCTGGTCAACAGCATGGCGTCGCGCAGGACTTCGCCTTCCACCCGGCGGCGCGGAAAGTGCCAGAGGAGCTTGTTCTCCGGATCCGCCGCTTCAGCAGCTTCCGCCGTCGGGTTCTGCGAAGTACCCGCCGACTGCTGGTAGGCATCCGACAGCATGATCGCCCGGTGCATCTTCTTGATGCTCCAGCCATTTGCGGTGAACGTGGCTGTGAGGTAATCCAGAAGCTGCGGGTTGGAGGGTCGCTCGCCCATGATGCCAAAATCGCTCGAACTCTCCACGATTCCTGTGCCAAAATGTCCCTGCCAAATACGGTTCACCATTACGCGAGCTGTCAGCGGGTTCTTGGAGTCCGCCAACCAGTTCGCCAACGCCGACCGGCGTCCGGTGGACCCGATTTCCGGCATCGCGGTGAACTTGGCGTCGCTGCGGTCCAGGATCGAGAGGAAGCCTGGCTTCACCTCTTCCTTGGGCGCATTCCAGGAACCAGCCGCAAGCACATAGGACTTCGGCGAATCGCCGCTGTTGTCGATGATCGTTTGCGCCATCGGAGGCGTGGCGGGTTTCAAAGAATCCAACGACTTCAACTGGGCCGCGAGCAGGTCGAAGCGCTTTTTCTCGTCACCTTTCAGCTTTTTGGCGACTTCGGCGTCCGGTTTCGTGATCTGCGGTGATCCTTGGAACGCCATGAGCTTCTGCATCGGCGTCCGCTTTTCCTCGGGGGTGTTGATCGCCTCGCGGGTGCCCTCGGAGAAGCGGTTCATGTACTCATCGGCGTCGGCTTTCGCAATGGGCGCGACCAAGGCGCGCATTTCGGTCCGGATGTCCTTGGTCTTGGATTCCCACTCCGACTGCTGCTTTTGGTACGCCTCAAGCGCCGGACCCGACAGTGCGACGTAGTCGTCTTTGGCTCGGATGTTCGCGAAAAACGCCTGTAGCCGGTAGTAGTCCTTTTGGAGAATGGGGTCGAACTTGTGGTCATGGCATTTGGCACAGCCGAAAGTCATGCCCATCATTGCCGAACCCACGTTGTCGGTGATGTTCTGCAGCAGTTCCTGTCGACGAAGCTCCATGCTGGGCTGGTTGGTTTCGTCCGTGTAGTGTCGGAGGAAGCCGGTGGCGATGTGCGCGTTTACGTCATTGGGATATAGTTCGTCGCCCGCGATCTGCTCCCGGATGAACTGGTCGTAGGGTTTGTCGGCGTTGAAAGCGTTGATGACGTAGTCGCGGTAGCGCCAGATGTTGGGCCGGTATTCATCGGCTTTGAAGCCGTTGGTGTCGGCGTAACGGGCGACGTCGAGCCATTCCCGCGCCCAACGTTCGCCGTAGTGGGGCGAGGCCAAGAGCCGGTCCACGACCTTGGCAAATGCTTGGGGTGATTCGTCGGAGAGGAACGCCTGTGCTTCCTCCGGAGTGGGCGGAAGACCCGTCAGATCAATGGATGCCCGGCGTAGCAGAGTGAGTTTGTCGGCTCTGGGCGACGGACGGATTCCTTTTTCCCGCAGTTTGGCGGTGATAAAGGCGTCGACTGGGCTTGCGGAAGCCTTTCCGGCAATGGTCGGGGCGACTGGCTTGCCCACTGGCTGGAAGAACCAGTAACCTTTCTCCGCGGCGGTGAATTTGTGCTCGCCGGTGGGGTTGACGACGCTTACCTTCTTGTCCCAAGTAGCACCTTGGTCGATCCAAGTTTTGAACAGCGCAACTTCGGTCTCGTTCAAGCGACCGCCAAAGGGCATTTGCGGCGTGAACTCGCCCGTCAGATGGCGATAAAAGCGGCTGTCGGCTGCTTTGCCGGGCACAAGCGCGGAGCCGTGTTTGCCACCCGCGATCAGACCCTCGCGCGTGGTCAAGTCAATCCCGCCCATTTTGGAAGATCCAGCGTGGCACTGCACGCATTTGGCCGAGAGTAGGGGGGCTATCTCATCGGAGAACGAGACGGCCTTTGTGGACTGCCCAAATATGGGAAGTGTCGACAGTATCAGGACGGGAACGGCCAAGCGACACGGGACGGGAGTGCGCAATCGATTACCTCATATGCATTATGTAACGAGTCCGGCGCAAGCGGGGAGAAAAAATGAATTCATGGTGACAAAAGTGTCGGCGGCGGCAATTGTGGCTCCGATTCCGGTCCCGCCAAGTCCGGTTCCCGATAGTTCCGCTGCGCCGGTCGTTGAAAACCTACCCGATCAGATTCCGCAAGGCCGAACCGGCTTCGCGATATTGGAACTGGTACCCGGCCTTCTCCGCAGCCTCTGGGAGTACGCGTGCGCTGTCGATCATGTGTTCCGCGAATTCTCCGAACAATAGCTTCAACGCCGCAGCCGGGGCGGGGAAGATGGTCGGGCGGTGCAGCACTTTTCCCATTTCCCGAGTGAACTCCCGGTTCCGAACCGGATTCGGGGCCACCGCGTTCCAAACGCCGTTCACGCTGTTGTCGGTCACCACGCGGTGGATGATTCCACAGAGATCGTCCACATGGATCCAAGGCATCCACTGTTTGCCACTGAACCCGAGTCGGCCGCCGAGGCCCAACCGGAATGCTGGCAGCATTTCCTTCAAAGCCCCGCCGTCGGTCCCGAGCACGAAACCGATGCGGAGTTTCACGACGCGGAGGCCATATTGCGTGGCACGGTCGGCTTCAGCCTCCCATTCGCGGCACACATCGGCGAGGAACCCGTCCCCGGTAATGGAAGTCTCTGTCAGCAGTTCGTCCGCTCGGTTGCCGTAAATGCCGATTGCCGAAGCGCAGACCAGTGTCGTCGGCTTGTGCCGGACACGTCCGATGGTGGAAACCAAACTTCTGGTACCGAGCACGCGGCTGTCCCGAATCCGCTGTTTGACCTTGTCGTTCCATCGTTGCGCCACCGATTCACCTGCTAAGTGAATCACCGTATCCATGTCATGGAGGCTGTCCTCGGAGGGCGGCGCGCCGAGGGGATCCCAGAAATACGAGCCTATTCCCGTCCGCTGTTCCTTGCCCGGTTGGCGGCTGTAGACCGCTACATAGTGATCATCCCGCTTGAAACGTTCGACAACCCGGGTGCCGATAAAGCCAGTGCCGCCAGAAACGATAATTTTCATATTCGGTATGGGTCCTTGCCCGTGCGCTCCATGAACGCGACACCTTCAATATAGCCGTTGACGTCGGTTTTCCGCTTCATGCCGTCGAAGGTCATGCAACGCAATTGGCCGTAAACGGGCCGCTCCGTCCAAGGTCTGTCGTGGAGGCCAAAACACCACAGAATCCCGGTATAAGTATTGGGATCTCGGCCATCGAGGGCATACATGTCGTGGAGTCGGATCATCGTCTTGAGCGCATCCTCGTAGGTGCGCGACCATTCGATAATCTTCTTTCCCCAGTACATCCGGTAGTAGCCATGGATCACGCCCCGCAGGAGCAACTCCTTCTGGCAGGCATTCCATAGCGGATCGTGGGTGAGCCCGCGCTCGAATTCCTCGAAGCTATAGAGGTAGGCGCGCGGGTCGATGGCATGTTTCCGCATTGTCCGCTGGCACCACTCGGGGACCTCGGCGAGGGACTCGGGGTTTTCCGTGTAGCGGGCGAAGTTGAACGCCAATTCTCGGCGGACGATCAGTTCCTCCAGAAACTCGGTCGCGATCAATTTGTTTTCCTCGGTATGGGCTTTGGCCGCGAGAGCCACCTCCAAGGATGAAATCTGGCCGAAATGCAGATATGGACTCAGTCCGCTGGTGGCGTGCTTCGACGGTTGGCCGGATTCTTTGGAGTAGCGCGACAGTTTGCGCGTCAAGAATACTTGCAGATGTTTCGAGGCCATCTGTCGCCCACCCGTATAGGCGATGGACCGCTTCACGGAGTGGTTGATCCGGCAGGAGCCCACGATGTCTTGCACGGTGCCGGTGGTGACCCTTGTTCGGAGTTCGGCGGTGCCGGAAGGCAAAAGGTTGTCGTCCCATGCCTGACGCACCACTGGCATTTCGAAGGGGAGCAGGTACTTGGGGAGTTCCCTGTTGATCTTCGGGCGGATGGTGTACGCCGCCCATTCGCGCTTTTCCATCAGACTCATCGGCACGATGCAGCTCGAATCCACCACACGGTACGCGACTCTGATCTTGTCGGGAACCCTGCGGTTGTGGTCGGCGGCGATGAAGGTGGGGTAATCGTCGGACACAACGCAGGCGGCCTTCGACGCCAGGCGGTACAGAAGGTCCTTCGGTGCCAACGGGTCGGGACGGGCATGGAACAGATACCCCGCGCCGAGGGCTCGGACGCCGGCCTCCATTTCGGGAACGTTTTCGAGGATGAAGGTGTGCAGGCGGTCGCTGGCATCGCGGTATGAGCAATCGAGGCCCTCGTAAACCAGAAGGGGCAATCCGCGGCTATTGGCAAGTTCGGTGGCGTGCGCCAGTGCGTGGTTCCACTCGGCTCGCCGGTTCATTTGGGCCCAATAGAGGACGTAAGCGGCGTCTTCGCGGATCGGGAGGCGGTTCAGCGCGCGGATGCGTTCGGGTTCGACCATTAATGTTTTTTTGATGCTCTAGCGGTGATGTTTGATGGGCCAAAATAGTGCTTGTGTTTATGGGTGTACTGGTTGTATAGTACATTCAAGATGACTTTCCAGCTGGATCTCCACAGCGGTGTTCCCGTTTACCGGCAGATCATCGACCAAGTACATGCCGCGCGCGCTTCCGGTGCCATCGGACCCGGTGAAAGGTTGCCTACGGTTCGGCAGCTGGCGGTGGATTTGCGGGTCAATCCGAATACGATAGTGCGGGCCTACCGCGAGTTGGAACTGACGGGCGTGCTCACCACGCAACAGGGAACGGGAACGTTCCTCACGCAAGTTCCAGTGGAGCGGTCGGAAGTGGAACGAAGACGGAAGTTGGACCAGCTGGTGGGCGAATTCGTTTCGCGTGCCGGCAGGGAAGGCCTCACGGTGCAGGAACTGCTGGACGCATTGGGCGCCTGGCAGCAGTAGTTTGATCGACAGAAAGAAGGAGCGGAATCATGTTTCCAGCGGTGGTTGGCGCAAGGCGGATACGGGGAATGAGCCGGGCTGAGATGCCCGTTTGTCCCGAAGGTGCGGCGGCGATGGTGCTGTGCTTCGTGTTTGGCGTCCTGATAGGGGTCGCAACCAAGAAACCGGTCTTCATTCCGGTTGGAGCCCTGGTGGGACTGTATTTTCTGTTTGCCGTGAAGGTGGCAAACCAGTGGGAGAAGGCGGCCGTCCTGAGATTCGGCAAATACCAGGGGTTGAAGGGGCCCGGGCTATTTTTTGTCCTGCCGGTTGTTGAAAAGATCAGCGGCTTCGTGGACCAGCGTATCCGGGTGACCGATGTAACTGCGGAATCCGCCCTGACGCGCGACACGGTACCGGTGAATGTGGTCGCGATCGTTTTCTGGGTTGTTTGGGACGCCGAAAAGTGCATCCTCGAGGTGTCGGATTTCAGCCAAGCCGTCCAACTCAGCGCCCAGACCGCGCTCTTGGAATCCATCGGACGCCATCAGTTGGCGCAAATGATTACGGAGCGCGAGACTCTCGGAAAGGAACTGCAGCGAATCCTGGATGCCAAAACCAACTCCTGGGGGATCACCGTGCAGTCGGTTGAAATCCGGGATGTCCACATTCCGGCCGCCTTGGAGGACGCGATGTCGCGTCAGGCCCAAGCCGAGCGGGAGCGGCAGGCCCGGATCGTCCTCGGAACGGCCGAAACCGAGATCGCCGCGAAGTTTGCCGAAGCGGCGCTGCTGTACAAGGACAACCCGGTTGCCCTGCATCTCCGCGCCATGAACATGCTGTACGAGGCGATGAAGGAGAAGGGCGCCATGGTGATCGTGCCGTCGACGGCGGTGGAAACCATGGGATTGGGAGGCATGCTGGCCACTTCCACGCTTGCCCGCGGACCGCTCCAACCGGGATAATCACCATGGGATTCTGCTACACTTCGGAAATGTCACGAACGGCCCTTGTACGGGTTGGTGCGCCGGCAGGCCTTCGATTCCAGCCGCTTGCGATTTTCTTCCTTGCCATTTTGGGACTTTCCGCAGTGTCCTGCGGGCCCAAGAAGCTGGCGGCAATCGACCATCTGAAACCCTGTACCGCGACCGACGGTTTCGGCGATGCCTATTGTGGCACCTACGACGTTTGGGAGGACCGCGAGGCCAAGTCGGGGCGGAAGATACCGCTCCGAATCGTTATCCTGCCGGCTCTGAAACAGAAGGCCGAGCCCGATCCGTTGTTCTTCATCGCCGGGGGGCCGGGGCAGAGCGCGGTTTCCCTTGTCTCGAACCTGAAGGAACTCTTCCGCCGCATCCAGACGGACCGGGATATCGTTTTTGTGGACCAGCGGGGGACTGGAAAATCCAATCCTCTCTCGTGCAAGCCAACCGAGGAGCAGGCCAAGGCCGAGGACGAGGAGGACGATAGCGCTTCCCCCGCACTTGTAGCCCGGTTGCAATCGTGCCTCGATACCCTGAAAACCAAGGCCGACGTCACGAAATACACCACCACCATCGCGATGGACGACTTGGACGAGGTCCGCAGCTTTCTGGGCTATTCCAAGATTGATCTCTACGGCGGGTCCTACGGGACGAGGGCTGCTCTCTCCTTTGCAAGGCAACATCCATCCAACACCCGCGCGGTGATCATCGACGGTGTTGCTCCGACGGACATGCAACTGCCCCTGTACATGGCGCGCGACGGCCAGAGGGCGATCGACGCCTTGGTCCGAGACTGCGGGCAGGACGCCAACGGTTGCGACAAGAGGTTTCCAAAATTGGGGGAACGGATCCGGACACTGCTCGACGGCTTGGCCGCCCATCCCCGGAAAATCCACTACACCCACCCGAGAACGGGCGCGGAGGGCGACGTGGATGTGCGGCGCGTGATGGTTTCCGGCGTCATTTTCAACACCCTGTATTCCCCGACCATGGCGGCCATGCTGCCCTTGCTGGTCGAGCAGGCGGAAAAGGGCTACTACGGAGGATTCCTTTCCATGAGCGCGGCTTTCGACCCGACTGCGGAAGGAATGGCCATGGGAATGCACTTTTCCGTGGTCTGCAGCGAGGACTTTCCGCGGATCCAGGCAGATGCCATCAAGCGCGAATCCGCCTCCTCCGTGTTCGGTTCGGACGTGGCCGACGGTCGTATGAAGATCTGCTCGTTTTGGCCCAAGGGCAAGGTGGATCCATCGTACTACGAAAACACGCCCTCGAGTTTGCCGATTTTGATTCTCTCGGGGGAGTTGGACCCTGTGACGCCGCCGGTATGGGGCCAGCAGATTGCTGACAAATGGAAGAATTCGCGGCACGTGGTCGTGCCCGGCAACGGCCATGGCACCATCGGCACCGGATGTGTAGTGAAAGTGGCGGCGGAGTTTTTGAAGACCGCCGATCCGGCCAAATTGGACACCAGGTGTGTCAACAAGGTCAAACGGCCCCCATTTTTCCTTGGACCGTCCGGACCGGATCCGATGGCCGGCAAGGAACTTCCCAAACAAGTTCAGCCAAAAACGGAGGCAAAATGATCCGCGTTCGTGACCTTCGCAAGCATTTTGGAGCAGTCAAAGCTGTTGACGGAGTTTCCTTTGAAGCTCCCGACGGGGTTGTTACCGCCCTGCTCGGACCCAACGGGGCGGGGAAGACTACCTCCCTTCGCATGATTTACGGCTTGATGAAGCCCGATTCCGGCGACATCGACATCGACGGAGTCAACGTGGCTGTGGATCCGCTGGCCGCGCAGCAGCGGTTGGGTGTCCTGCCAGACGTCTCCGGTCTGTATCCAAGATTGACGGCGCGCGAGCATATCCGCTATTTCGGGAATCTCCAAGGGCTGAAGGGTGCCGACTTGGAACGCCGCATCGACAAATGGATCGAGATTCTGGATCTGACGAAAGTGGCCGACCGCAGGGTGGGCGGCTTCTCCCACGGCGAACGCACCAAGGTGGCGATTGCGCGGGCATTGGTCCACGATCCACAGAACGTGCTCCTGGACGAGCCCACCAATGGTCTTGATGTGATGAGCACCCGGGCCGTCCGGGAGGTGATCCGGCATTTGAAGGCCGAAGGGCGTTGCGTGATGTTCTCCAGCCACGTGATGCAGGAGGTTTCGGCGCTTTCCGACCGCATCGTCATCATCTCCAGCGGCAGGGTAATCGCCGAGGGTACGGCGGCGGAGTTGGTAGCGCTGTCCGGCAAGTCGTCGCTGGAGGACGCTTTCGTCTCACTGACAGGTCTGCAGGGTGCGGGCGAAGGGAGCCACGCGGAATGAACATCCATCGAATCAAGGCTGTGGCCGTAAAAGAGTTCACGGACGGGTTTCGTGACAAGCGCGCCGTGTATACAGTTCTGTTCTCCGCGATCTTCGGTCCGCTGATGATCGCGTTCCTGCTGAATCAGATCGCGGGACAGGAAAAGTCGGCCAACGAAATCAAGATTCCGGTGGTCGGGCGCCAGTATGCACCGGTCCTGATGAACTGGCTGGAACAGCAAGCGGGAGTCGAAATTGTCGACGGCCCAGCCGATCCGGAAAAGGCGGTCAGTGACCGAACGGTGGATTTCGTGCTGGTGGTGGATAAGGATTTCGCCAAGCAGTTCGGCGATTCCCGTCCGGCCAAGGTGCAACTGTTCGGCGATTCCACCCGCACCACCGGCCGACCTGCCCTCCGAAGGGTCAAGAGTCTCCTGCAGGGGTTCAGCGGACAGATTGGCGGCATGCGGTTGGCCGCGCACGGGGTGAGCCCCAGCATCTCGATGGCGGTGCGGGTGGAGGACATGGAGGTGTCCAGCGCCCGCCAAAGGGCCGCCATGATCTTCAACGTGATCCCGATGTTCCTCTTGCTGGCAGCGTTTACGGGCGGCATGCAGATTGCCACGGATTCGACGGCCGGTGAAAGGGAGCGCGGGTCGCTGGAGCCCCTGATGCTGAATCCGGTGCCTAAGTGGGAGTTGGTGACAGGGAAATGGCTGGCGGCGGTGGCCGGATCGCTGGCCTCCATGGTGCTGACCCTCGTGATCACCTCGAATGTCCTGCTCAGGCTTCCGCTGGAGGATTTGGGCATCCGCTTCCAGATGGGCACACAGGAGATCCTGCTATTGCTCGCGGCGGTGGGGCCGATGGCCCTTCTTGGACCGGCCATGATTATCTACCTGGCCTGTTTTGCCAAGTCCTACAAGGAGGCTCAAAGCTATATGGGCTTCATGATCTCCTTCGTTACGATTCCGGGAGTCCTGTCCACCTTTTACCCGATCACGGACCGCCCCTGGATGCGCCCGATTCCAATCCTCGGCCAGTATTCGCTTTCCCTTGATGTCCTCGGAGGGCACGATGTGTCGGCGCTCGGAGTTGCGACGGCGGCGGCGTCCGCACTGGTTTGCGTGGGGATCCTGCTGCGCCTCGCGTCGGCGAAACTTTCTGATGAGAAGGTCGTCTTCGGACGCTAGGACTGGAAGATGGCTACCAAAAAGACCCTGGCTTTTCTGCACACCAGCCACGTTGCGATTCCCGTCTTTGCCAAGCTGGCCAAGGACTATCTGAAGGCCAACGACGGGTTTCACATGTCGGATGAATCCCTGATACGGAACACAATCGCGGCCGGTGGGCTGACCGACAACACGATTCGACGGCTCTCAGGCTTGATTTCCATCGCTCGCGACGGGGGAGCGGACGCGGTTTTGGTCACGTGCTCCTCAATCGGCAAGGCGACGGCGATGCTGCGCAGCCAGTTCGATTTCCCGGTGATCCGTGTGGACGAGGCGATGGCGGAAAGGGCCGTCGAACTGGGGACAAGGATTGGTGTCGCCGCAACCCTGATCACGACGTTGGAGCCGACACTGGAGTTGCTCCGGGAGACAGCGCAGCGGGCTGGCAAGGTGGTCGAGTTGAATCCTGCCTTGGCCGTGGGTGCCTTCGAGGCTGCCTCTGCGGGCGACGTTGCCGAACATGACCGTTTGCTGCTGGAGACACTGTCTGCCCTCACTCCCAAGGTGGATGTGGTGGTGCTGGCGCAGGCTTCCATGGCACGCGTAGCGGCACTGTTGCCTCCCGGTGGGCCACCGGTATTGGCGAGTCCAGAGATGGCCATGCAGCGGGCCGCTGCCGAACTGGCAAAGCTTTAATACAGGCTCAGAACGTTGCGTTGAGGAGTGCCGCGAGCCGGTAGCCAGCCTTGGCCAGGGCTTCGCGGGTAGGGGTAATGGAGGCGTCGTAGTAGGCGTCTCCAATTGTGATTCCCAACGCAGTCACTTTGGCGCGCTCGGCATCGCAGCCGGTCTTGGCATTTTCCTTCTCGATGGCAATCGCGGGCCGCAGGGCTCCGTAAGTGGTCTTGACAGCTAGCTCATGGCCTTCCCACGCCCATTTCACCGGGTCACTGGCATCCAGATGCGAGTCACGGAACTTGGCCACGAACTGGACATTTAAATCCTTCGCGTATGAGGTTTGGGTGACTTTACGGGTAGTCAAGTCCTTCTGAATCAGCTTGAAATCCCAAATGGCATGAAGGTTCCAGGGGTTTGGTTCGTCGAAGAACTTCATCGCGGTGCAGTTCCCGCCGCTGTCCTCGTTGTCGGAATCGTGCAGCGGTTGGTGCATGTCACCGACGAAGTGGATGACGTAGCGGAGGGCGTTCGTCCGGTCGGCCCCGGATTGCTTGGGATCCCGGAGAATCTTCAATTCGTATTCCAATGCGGAGGTTACGCAGCCGGGCTTGGTCCCGTCGGGGCGGGCCGGTCCGATGGGATCGCACCATTTGTCCAAGGGACCAGACGTAGCCGTGACATACAGCGGGATGTCGACATAGTGCCAAGGGCCGTTCTTTTCGCCGCGACGGACATCGTCCGCCCACGTCGAGGCGACCGCCATCGAATCGGCCGGCACATCCTTGCAATAGGGGTTCAGCGACTGGGCCGTGGGGTTCTCAGCCAGAAGTTTGTCAACGGCTGCCGCCGCCGACTTGCTGAGGTTTTCGCGTGCGATCAGCGCCACCATCTGGTGTCCTTCGCAACCCCAACCGAAAGCTTGTCCGGCGGAACCCGCCAATAGTAGGAAAATTGAGGCCGCCCGCATTCTGTCAGCATTGTAGCGGATCGTACGGCGTGCGTCTCCTCTTTGAGTACCGTTACTTGACGTGTCGGCGGATGGTGAATGCATCCAGGCGGCAGTTGTCATGTTCCAGTTTCCGCAAGTCGTCCTGGATGTGGATCAATTTGCCCGTGAGGTGGTTGGAGCGGTCGGAAATTAGGAAATGCGCCAGCTGAGTTTGTTTTTCGGGGGCGATGCCTCCGGTCATCCGGGCTTGCCGCGCGTGGTCCAGCTCCGTTTGGCTGATCAGATCGGCGGCATCCAGGATCTCGTCCGTCATGCTGGTGTACGCCTCTCCGGGATGCATGGAATTCACTTGGACATTGGCGTCGCGGACTTCCTCTGCCAAGCTTTCCACGAACATGCCCATCGCGGCCTTGCTGGCGGCGTAGGCTGCAAAGTCGGGGCGCGGGTTCGCGGCACCTTGGCCGGAAATGACCACAATCTTGCCGGATCGCCGGTGGATCATTCCGGGTAGTACAGCCCGGCAGGCGTTCATCACGCCAATCACGTTGGTGTTCAGCACGTCCAGCCATGCGTTGGGGGAGCTTTCGGCGAAGGGTCCGATGCCTCCGAGAACCCCTGCGTTGGCGATCAGGGCGTCGATGGGGCCGAGTGTCCGGGACATTTCCGTCGCTGCATGTTCCACTTGCAGATAGTCGCGGACGTCGGCCTTGAAGACGGCGGATACGCCATGGTTGTCCTCGATTTCGAAGCGGGTGGAGTCCAATTCGCCGAAGGACCGGCCCAGGAGACCGATGCGGCATCCGTGCTTGGCGAGACCGATGGCGAGTCGTTTTCCGATTCCGCGGCCTGCTCCGGTAATGAGCACGTTCAAATCGTGCGGTGGGCGCAAATTGCTATTGTAGCGCTCTATTTCGCCGTCCGAGCCTTCATGATGGCCTTGGTCTGTGGCGACGGTACATATTCCAGCACCGCGCCGTCCGCCCGGAGCTTTTCCGTCAGCGCCTTGGTGTCGATCTCCTGGACCGGCACCTTCGCCGATATGGCCAGTTTCGCCGCAACCCCGGCCGCTTGGCCGAGAATCATGTACTGTGGCTCCATCCGTACCGACGAATACGCCACGTGACTCGCCGAAAACGCCACCGGCACCAGCAGGTTGGTCGCCTCGGCGCGTTTCGGTGTCAGAATCCGGTACGGAATCTGGTACGGTGACACGGCCACCTGCATGTCCCCTTCGTTCTGCGCGAAGCCCTTTTCATCGATGATCCGGTCCACATTGTGGGAATCGCTGTTGTACGATCCCATGCCGATCACCTCCGCCTTCGTCAGGTCTGTCTGCAAGTCCTTCTGGGACATAACGTATTCGCCCACCATCCTGCGCGACTCGCGAATATAAAGCTGCGGCGTCCAATTGCCGTTGTCCTCGAATTCGTGCGAGCAGAGGCCCCACTTGGCGGTTTCTGCGCGGAGTGCGACGGGCACGCGGGGGTCGTTGCCGAGGAAATACAGGAATCCCTGGGTGTAGCGCTTGTGCTCCTCCCAAATCTCGGCTCGTCGTGCGTAGGAAGCCGTCGGATACTCCCAGCTCCCGCCGATGTAGTCGGTGGAAAACGCGCCGTTGTTGTTGATGTCGCTTGTTCCGTTCGGCAAACGGCCGATGAAAAGCAGCGTTTCTAGCGGTGGCACGCGGTTCTCGGCCTTCTGGCGTGTTTCAATCAGCCGCGCCAGCAGGTCGTACCGGGCCGGGTCGTAGCCCGCTGGTTTGGCGAAGGGAACGCGGTCAGCGGCATCGCTGAAGCACATGCGGAAGTTGTAGGCCTGCACGGATTTGTCAGCGGACCCTGCTGGTGCCCGCTGCGGTCCCCGGATTTCGGGCAGCAGTTTGCCGTCTGAGCCGCGCGCGGGCACGTCCACGAGGAACTGGTGCAGCGGAGTTCTGTCGCGGACACCGGCCAGCGCTTCCCCATACTCGGCGGTGGATTCCCGCCCGTAAGTCCAAGTAACTCCGGATTGGCCCATCAGATCGCCCTCGTAGCTGGAATCCATAAAGATGGAGGCGGTGAAAACCTCGCCGGACTCCGTTGTCAGAGCGCGGACGTGTGTGCCGACCTTGTCCACACCGGCTTTTTCGCGAAGCCGCGCATTGGTGAAAACCTCAACGCCCGCACCGGCCAGCATGTCGC
>CAITMP010000178.1 GCA_903893525.1 uncultured Acidobacteriia bacterium
AAATCGTGAAATGCGCCGAGGCCTACTGCGGCTCCATCAAGTCCTTGGCCAAGGTTGGAGCCAAGGATGGGCACAATGCCGACGCGAGCCTGCGGGGTCGGCCATTGCTTGGGCTGCAGATATTGAAGGGCTTCCGACATCAGGAGCCGGACACTTGGACGGACGGGACGCTTTATGCTCCGGAGCGGGGCAGGGATGTTTCGCCGAAGCTGGTGTTGACGGGGCCGGACACGCTGGAAGTCCGGGTTTCGGTTGGAATCGTCAAGAAGACGGTCGCATGGACCCGCGTCAAATAGGACCGATGTCGCGCGCCGCCGTTTTCCATGCGCCAGAAGAGCCGTTCAGACTGGAAGATTTTCCGCTGCCGGAGCCGACGGATGGGGCGGCACTGGTCCGAATCAGTTGCGCGACCATCTGCGGCAGCGACCTCCATTCCTACTTCGGGCGGCGTCCTGCACCAGTTCCGAGTGTACTGGGGCATGAAATGGTGGGTCGGATTTGCGCATTGGGGCCGGGCGGCGTGCTTGATTTCGACGGTCGGGCGCTGGCGGTGGGCGATCGGGTGACGTGGTCCATGGTCTGGACTTGCGGCTCGTGCTTCTATTGCCAATGGGGCCCCAAGCCCAAGTGCGAGCGGCTGATGAAGTTCGGCCATGAGCGGATAGGGTCTGACGGCATCGGGACGAGCTCGGATCTGGTGGGTGGATTTGCGGAGCATTGCCTGCTCCCGGCAGGGACCGCAATTTTCCTGATACCGGAAGGTGTACCGGACTCGGTGGCTGCTCCTGCCAACTGTGCAACGGCAACGGTGGCATCGGTCCTGAGGCATGCCGGCGATCTGACGGGGGAGACAGTGGTGGTGGTCGGCGCGGGCATGCTGGGGTTGACGGCATGCGCGATGGCGTCTGCCGATGGGGCTGCGCAGATCATTGCGGTCGAGACCGATCCGGCCCGTCGGGAAATGGCCCGTAGTTTCGGGGCCTCCGCCGTCTTGGACGGATGCTTGCCCACAACGGAACTGAGGCGCCAGGTGGCGGAGTTGACCGGTGGCCGCGGGGCGGAGGTGGTGATGGAGTTTTCCGGTATGTCCGAGGCTGTGGAAGCCGGGTTTGAGCTTCTACGGCACGGCGGGCGGATGATGTTGGCGGGCTCCACCTTTCCGGCGCGCGGGGTGTCCATATCGGCGGAGCAAGTGGTTCGGCGAATGATTCGACTGCAGGGTATTTACAACTACGAGCCCCGTGATTTGGGGCGGGCACTGGAATTCCTCGCCAGCTTCGGTGACCGCTTCCCGTTCGTGAAGCTGGTGGGCAAGAGCTTTCCGTTGGAACAGGTCCAGGAGGCCTTCGAGTATGCGGACCGGGAACGGCCATTCCGGGTTGCGGTGCTGCCTGGGACTGGCTAGTCGACGTAGGGCTTCACGGAACCGGCCTTGGGAGAGAAGTATTCCGCAAGCAGGTTCGGGTGAAGGCTTTTGAGCCCGGAAACAACGGCTGCGGCGTTCAGTTCGGCCCCCGCACGGCTGGTATGGGTGTGTGGATCGGCGAACATGGATTCAACCTTTTCGGCCCCTAGCTGGTCGTATTGGCGGGCGATGATCTCGTTTAGGTCCAGAAACGGTGTGTGTTCCTCGCGGGCGATGTCGGCGGCCCATTTGGCGAAGGTTTCGGAATCCCTGGAGATCCGACCATCCTTCCAAATCTTTCGCGGCACCAGCGAGCATACAATCGGTACTGCCCCCTTCGCGCGGGCTTCGGCAATGTACTGGCGAAGGTACCAGCCGTAGGTGTGGACCGTTTCCTTCGTACCATCCTTGTTGACGATTTCCGAAGTCTCGGAACCGGTGCCTTTTAGCGATGTGCGGTAGCCCTGCGGCCCGTCCAGCGCACCATTGTCGTTGTGGCCGAACTGCATAACGACGTAGTCGCCGGGTTTGACCATCGCGAGGGCCTTCTCCCAATAGATTCCGGTATAGAAGGTGCGGCTGCTAAGTCCACCGACGGCGCGGTTAACCACGTTGATCGTGGCGGCGTCGAAGAAATCGAAGAGGGGGTCGCCCCAGCCCCATTGGCCCCCCGAACCGTCGCCATGGCCATTGCGCACTGTGGAATCGCCAATCAGCAGCAGCGTCGGGAGCTTGGGGTCGGCGGGCGACGGCAGGTGCAGGTTTGCCAGCGAAACGGCGGCGGAAATGGCTTCGCCCTTGGCCGAAACCCATGCAACAGTCGCGGACTTGATGCCTTTGAGGGCTGCAACAACCAAGCGCGCGTTCACGTCCGCACCTTCAGGACTAGTGTGGGTATGGTCGACGGGGAAGTATTCACTGACTTTTTTCTCTCCCAGCTTCTCAAAGTGGTCAGCGTTGATGTTGCTGAAGTCGGCGAAGGGCACTTTTTCGGATTCAGCGACGGCAAGCGACCATTTGCCGAACTGCCCGAGTTCACGCTCGATGTGGCCGTCCTTCCAGATGTTGCGTACTGTGGGGGAAAGGAGGATCGGGTGTGCCTTCTTGGCCTTGGCGTCGCCGATAAATTTGCGGAGGTACCAGCCGAACGTATGGACCGTATCTGTGTGGCCGTCGGGCATTTGGACATCGACGGTTTCCTCGCCCAGACCGGGCAGATCACCGCGGAACGGGGCTTTGTCGGGAGCGCCGCCGTCGTTATGGCCGAACTGGATGATGACGTAGTCACCGGGTTTGAGATCGGCTGCAACCTTGTCCCAGAGGCCTTCGTTGGTGAATGTGCGGGCGCTGCGTCCCGCCCGGGCGCGGTTGACAATATTGACTTTGGCGGGATCGAAGTAATCTGCGAAGGGATCTCCCCAACCTTTGCGGCCGGTGTTGTTCGCTGTTGAGTCGCCGACAACCCAGAGGGTGGGCAGGGTCGCATTTTGGGCGAACATGGGTACCGACAGTGCGAAGAGGCAGAGAACGCGGGCAAGTCTCACCGCCGAATCGTACCACGAACGGGTTTCAAGCAACTTGGACGAGGCCGTAGCGGCGCTGCCAGTGGTCGCGGATGTAGGTGGCGGCTGCGGCAAAATCCTCTTGCGATGGCGGGTGGTCGACGAAGGCGCGGGCTTCCTCGCGGGCTGCGGCCAGGATGTCGGGGTCGCGAAGGATGTTCGCAATTCGCAACGAGGGCATGCCGGATTGCTTGGTGCCGAAGAGTTCCCCGGGGCCGCGCAGCTTGAGATCCATTTCCGCGATGACAAAGCCGTCCTGGGAGTCAACGAGGGTGCGGATGCGCTCTTTGCCGGAATCGCCTAGCTTTTCGGTCACCAGCAGGCAAAAGCTCTGTTCGGAGCCTCGGCCGACTCGTCCCCGGAGCTGGTGGAGCTGGGACAGTCCGAATCGTTCGGATTGCTCGATCACCATAACGGTGGCGTTGGGAACGTCGACACCCACCTCAATCACTGTTGTTGAGACGAGAATTTTGGTTTCGCCGAGCTTGAACGCCTGCATGGCTGCCTCCTTTTCAGCGGTGCCGAGGCGTCCGTGGAGCAATCCGACGGTGAAATCAGGGAAGACATCCTCGGACAACTCTGTGAACATGGCCTGAGCCGCCTTCATGGCCTGGGTTTGGGAGGATGTTTCCGATTCCTCGATGACCGGATAGACGACATAGGCTTGGCGGCCAGCCTCGATTTCGCGGCGCACCATCGACCAGACCATATCGATCTGTTCGGCTGTGAAGTGCTTGGTGTGGATGGGCTTGCGGCCGGGGGGGAGTTCGTCGATCACGGAAACATCCAAGTCGCCGTAGATGGTCATGGCCAGAGTGCGCGGAATGGGGGTCGCGGTCATCACGAGCACATCCGGGGAAATGCCCTTCCTCGCGAGTTCAAGGCGCTGCATGACGCCGAACCGGTGCTGCTCGTCGATGACAGCGAGGCCGAGGCGATCAAATTCAACGTCTTTTTCGATCAGGGCGTGCGTCCCGATGGCCACGCGGATCATGCCGTTGCGCAGCATTTCCTTAAGCTTGACCTTCTCGCGGGCGGTGTTGGAGCCTGTCAGGAGCGCGGAAACATAGCCGACCTTGTCGAAAAGTGGCTTCAAATTGAAGTAGTGCTGGGTTGCGAGGATTTCGGTCGGGGCGAGAATCACGACCTGGTAACCGTTTTCCAGAGCGATCACGGAGGCCTCGGCGGCAACAATGGTTTTCCCGCTGCCGACGTCGCCTTGGAGCATGCGGTTCATGGGGTAGGGCTGGGCCATGTCCCCGGCGATCTCCTTGAGAACCCGCTTTTGGGCACCGGTCGGCTTGAAAGGCAGCAGCTTGAGAATCTGGCTGCGAACTGCGTCATTGAGCTCAAACGCGATCCCGGTGCGGCTTCGGCCCTTCCGGCGCTTGATTTCGATGCCGCATTGGAGCCAGAAAAACTCCTCAAAGATCAGCCGGAACTGGGCGGGCGAGCGGAAATCGTTGAGATGGCGGAGTGGGGTTCCGGGCGGGGGGAAGTGGGCCGTGCGGATGGCTTCGGCGCGGCTGGGGAATCGGAGGCGGTGGGCGATTGCGGAGGGGAGATGGTCTGCGATCTCGGGAAGGTCTTGGAGCAGGTTGTGGAGGAGAACGCGGATCTGGCGTGTGTTTATCTTTCCGGCAGCCTCGTAGACCGGCACGATGCGACCGGTGTGGATTGCAAGATCGCCGTCGTCGTCACCGGACAGGATTTCGACCTCGGGGTGCATCATTTGTACTTCGCCCCGGTAGCCGTCGAACTCGATCTTTCCGAACAGGGCGGCACGGGTACCGGGAACCAAACGGTCGGCCCAGTGCGCCCCGTGGAACCACTTGGTCAGGAGGGTTCCACCCGATGCATCCGTGAAGACGGCCTCGAACAGACCGAGGTGGCGACCCCGAACCTTGGAAATCCGGGAGGATTTGACCTCCGCGACCACGGTGGCAAGTTCGCCCGGAGCCAACTGCTTGACAGGTTTGAGGTTGCTGCGGTCCTCGTAGCGGAACGGAAAGTAGTTGATGAGATCTTCGACTGTTTCCAAGCCCTTGGACTGGAGCATTGCGGCACGCGCGGGTCCCACGCCCTTGAGCCAGTTCAGCGAAGTATCGAGATCGAGGTGCAAACTTTCAGTTTAGCGGTCGGTCTGGCCGGTTCAATGGTGGCCGGTTCTGGCATTCGAACGAGGACGATCGTATATTGATATCAAGGTCCGGTTCTTGAGCGGGCCGAGCCGGTCAGCTGCAAGGAAAGGCAGGCGTGGATGCTTGAAACCTACACCCGACTCTTTGAGAATTTGGATGTCGGAATCCTGATTGCCAACGATGCGGCCATCTATGTGGATGCGAATCTTGCGGCCTGCCGCTTGTACGGTCGTCCCCGCGCGGATATTGTGGGACACCACCTGAGCGAGTTTATCGACGGTGCCCGGCGAGACGATGTGGATGTCCAGTGGAAAGCATTTCTCCGCGACGGCGTCCAGCACGGAAGCTTTGAGATTCGGTTGCCGGAGGGCCGATCCCAGCAGATCGGATTCCATGCGCAGGCCAATTTTGCCCCCGGACTTCACTGCTCGTTCATCACGCCTGGCGTCGATTTGGAGGACTCCGAAAATGGGTCGATGCTGACGATTTGCGCCTGGACCAAGCGGATTATGGTAGGGGACCAGTGGCTGACGCTGGAGGAGTATTTCCAGTGCGTCCACGGTTTGACGGTCACGCATGGCATTTGTCCGGCCGCATTCTCCGCCATGCGCAAGCCTTCCTCGAAACCGTAGCGCCCCGGCCGTAACGCCGCAGGCAAGTTGGTCACCGCTTTGCAATCCATCCGCTTCTTTTTTTGCCGCGCAGCTAAAGCTATCGCTCCATTTTGCCGATATGTTCAGCAGCGACTCTAAGGCGTCGCCCCGCGACACCGAGGTCGCGGATCAGATCTTGAAAACCAAGGATGGTCCAGATGGACTCAAAGGCTCTAAGGCGCCGCGGCGGAACTGTGTTCGCTGCGGCGGTCTCCCTCATGTTCGGCGCGGGCAACCTGTTCGCAGTTAGTCTCGCGACAACCAGCACCCCTGCCATTACCTGCAGTACGGCGACGGGTCCCGGCGCAGCTGCAAACATCGTAATCAAACCGCTGGTGGCTCTTGCCGGCGCAAGTACGCTAGTAGTCAACTTTACAGCGCCAGGTGCCGGATTGATCGTAACCCCGCCGGTAGGAGGTACAACGCTCACTGCCGCAAATCAGGCCGCTGGCTTGACATACACTGTTGCAGTTGTGGCTGGTTGCGTTGGCGCTACAACCGGATCCACAAACATTCAGTTCAAGGTGGGAGCGGTAAACGATATTACCGTCGCAACTGCCACTACCATCACCTCAACCACATCTGGATTAGCTGCGTCGGCAGTAACAATTGCCTGCACAAAGAGCGGGGCCACTTACACACCCGGCCCGGCGCAGACTGTTTCCGTAACCTCGGCAGCGACCGGCGGAACTCCGTTTACCGTGGACACGTCAGGCGTGCCGCCTCCGGCATGGCTGACCGTAACCCCAACGACCGGAGGGACGGCGAGTTCAACTCCCGTAACCTTTACCGTCGCTGCGGCTAGCGGGTGCGGAGGCTTTAACGTCAATACCTCCAACACCGCGGTGCTTCATCTGCTGAATGCCCCGGCACCGGACAAGCTCGTTACCATCACATTGCAGATTGTCCCGCCTTCCCCGCTGACAGCGACTCCTTCGCCAGCGACGCTTTCTTATGTCAAGGGCTCGGGGACGGCCGGCAATGTGGACGTACGGATCACCTCGGCCACGTCACCCGCACCATTTTTTGCGGTGAATACGGCGACACTGCCAATTTGGCTGACCGTGGACACCACCACCGGTACGGTGCCCAAGAACATTCGATTCAGCACGACAAGCGTGGCGGACACTTTGGCACCCGGCACCTACAGTGCAACGGTCTACGTGAAGGTTTCAGGATATGCGGACTTGCCCGTGCCCATTAGTCTTCTCATCAACAACAAGGCGCCCAGGTTGTCTGTTTCCGAAGGAACTACTCGGAACCTCTCATGGACGATAGGCAGCCCGTTGCCCACACCATTCATTACCGCCGTGTCCAGTGACTCGCCGATCTCCTACACGACATCGACGGGTGGCACGCTGGCACCGATCATCTCCGCTGCGCAGCAGTCCGGGCTTGCTTACGGTTTTGGGACGCAAATCGGCGTAAGTTTCAATCCGCTGATATTTGCCGCAGCCCAGCCCGGCAGTGTTCTTACTGGTACGGTCACTCTTACGTGGGGCACTCCAGCATCAACAATAGTAGTTACGTTCAACGTGACAATTCTATCGCCGGGTGCCACGGTAACGGGATTGAATCCCGCTAGTCTGCCGACAGCCAACGCCGGACAAACGTTCTCGGTAGTGCTGACAGGCAGCGGCTTCGTGCCAAGCACGGACCCCACCCAAAAAACCAAAGTCGGCGTGGTGGTGGGCGGCACGATGGTGGCCGACACCAATATTGCCGCCAACATCGTGAACCCTTCCAACATCATTCTGACCATCACCGTGCCCGCCGTGGCGGATGCGAACCTTCCGTTCGCAGTGGCGGGAACAGGCGGTACAGTGGTCGTGGGTGTTTGCAATCCAGGTGGCGGAACCTGCAGCATACCGACCGGCACCGCAGCCCTCACAATCGGCTCGGGACCCATTGTCCAAGCTGTAACGAGCGCGTCGGCCTTTGTTCAAGTCGCGCCCCCCGGACTCCAGGCTGTCGCGCCCTACGATATGCTCAGCATCTTCGGAGCCAACTTCTGTTCCTCAGGTGGTACCGGGTGCGCAAGCAGCCAAGTGCTCTACGGGGTTCAGGATCCAACAACGCTGAGATACGCGACATCGGTCTCGCCTGACGCATCGGGTGCGACACAACGCTCGCTTTCAGTCACATTCCAAGTCCACGGAACCTCGACGGTGATTGCGACGGCTCCGCTATTGTTCGCCACCAACGGGCAAATCAACCTTATGGTGCCAGCCGCTCTGGCTGCCTCGATTGGCAGCCAAGTAGACATTGTGGCCAATTTCGGTTACGGCTCCGGGGCAACAATGAGGAGCAGTTCTCCTTTTGCGGTCAACGTCACCGCAACCAACCCCGGGATCTTTACAGTTGGGTCGAACGGCCAGGGAGATGGTGCCGTACTCAACTCCGCCTACGCATTGGTTGGAGCCAACAGCCCGGCAGGCATGAGGTCAACCGCCAGTGACTCGGACAGCGTATCGATCTACATGACAGGTTTGGGAGCGCCGGACAGCACAGCGGATAATGCCAGCACTGGAAGTGCTGCGTGGTCAGCCGATTGTGTTACCGTCGCGAGCTTTTACGCCTCATTGAACGCCTTCGCGGGAAGCACCCTCACCAATCTCGATGGAACGGTGATCGAGAGCATACTGCTCAACAGTGGCCGACTGCCACCATGCATTGCGTCCAGTTCTGGGGACGTGCCATCCGTAACCATCGGTGGTGTGGCCGCCACAGTACTTTATGCGGGATTTGTACCGGACACGGTAGCCGGACTCTACCAAGTCAACGTGACGCTTCCGGGAAGCGGTGCGGGGCCGTTCACAACTGCTGCCGGTACCAGCATCGCGACGATTACGGCACCGGTCCAGTTGCCGGTTGTGGTTACATCAAATAGCGTCCCCAGCCAAACCGGCGTCAGTGTCTGGGTGGCCCCGCGGCTGAAGGTCCTTGGACCCAGTGGTGCTGGGCTAACCGGAACAGTCGGTATCGCGTGGAGCAGCAGCAACAACACGATTGTGGCTTCAGAAGGTACCGGGACCTACCGATATTCGCTAACGTCCGGCCTGTTGCCAGCGGGCTTGGTCCTGAACGCGCTCACCGGGGCCATCACTGGGACACCGGCAGCCAACACAGCAGGCAGCTATGCTGTCACAGTCACAGCAACTGATTCCGCGAATGTACCTGTCAAGGGAACTGTTTCCTTCGTATTGACAGTTGCTGGCGGATTGGTGGTCTCCTCGACCGGTGTTGCACCCTACAACGGTACGTTCGGAACCGCGAACGCAAGCCTAACAACCGTCTCGGCAGCAGGTGGCGTCTATCCATATTCCTTCGCCATTACCTCTCCCGGGACCTTGCCGACCGGAATGACGATAGGTGCAGGCACCGGGATCATTGGAATCACGGCCCTCACCCCCGCGGAACCTACCATATTACGGTCACAGCAACGGATTCAACGGCGATTACTCCCCTTACAGGGACGATCACATTCGACATCGTGGTTGCTCTCCACATGGCACGCACAGCCCCTGCCACCGGCACAAGCGGCACTGCTAGCAATATCAGCACTGTCAGTGCGACCGGCAATACAGGTACACTCAGCTACTCGCTCGACGCAACAACCTTGGGCTTGGGATGGGTAGCAATCAATTCGAGTACCGGCGTTGTGAGCATCACGACCGGGGCTCCGGCAAGTACCTCAATCACGGCGACCGTAACCGCGACCGATGGAACCGCCGCACCTAGTGCGGCAACCCCTGGAACCGGCACCATCACCGTGGTTGTCGCTACCAACTAAACGCTCAGTTCGAACTGGCAGAAAATCCGGCGGCGGGAGTGAAAACTCCCGCCGCCGTTTTCTTGTGTGCCGAGCTTGTTCGACCACTTGAAGATGAACGTCCGAGCCAGAGCCTGATGGGAACGGGAACTTCGTCGGTACTGCGCCGCCTTTCCTCGCCCGCTCCCAACATTACCGGCGATCAGCCGTGTCACCTGCGCCAGGCTCAGGCGCGTCATGCGCTCTTCTTCGACCACGTCGGCCCCGCCAGTATGTAGGGCCTGATCCCCGGCCCGGCCCGACGCCCCTACGGCGTGTTCCTCCATAGCCTCGAAGTTTGGCGCGAACTCACGCCGCTCCAGCTCCGCACCCCAAACCAAGCCGACGTCCTCATCGCCAATTCCCATTTCACCGTCGTACGTGCCCCGGAAATCAACTCCGGAATCACCCGCCGCATCGACGTCTGCCACCTCGGACTCCGCCCCGAAGAAGACCCCGACTTTCCCCTCAAAGCGCCGTCGGAGCCCTTGGACGAAGCAGTTCTCAAGCGCCTCGGTCGCGACTACGTCCTCATCGTCGGACGCATGGTCGAAGCCGAAGGCCACAAGGGCCACGATCCGGCTGGTCTGTGGCAGATTCCCGGAAACCATGCGAGTTATTGATAAAACTAGGCAGCGTTAATGTGGTTAGCGTGTGGCCATTTTCGGCTGGTCTCCGGTCGAAGTTTCCTCAGGCTGCGGCGGTTCGGGGCGTTAGGTCGAAAACGCACCCAGGGCCGTCTTGCTGTGCCTCGTCGAAACCACAAGACCCGGAGACATTTCCCAGATGGACAATTACCCCATCGGTAATCAACTCGGCATCGCCGCCTCCAGTCTCCGAGGCATGGTCTCCAACCTCGTCGAAGCGGCCAGCAACTCCGCCGGGCGTCTCCTCGACACCAAATCCAATTACTCCCGCCGCAAGACCATGCAGGACACCAAGAATACTCTCTGCCCTCGGCATGGTTGTCCAATCCGGTCACAAGTACAAGCTATGGCCCTGACGGTCCCCGCCATGGGTATCGACCGTTACGGCATGGCTGGAGTGGAGCCCAAAACCGGGACCAGCGGTTAACCCTGGAAAGCTTCTACTTCCCCTTCAACCCAGCCGAATCCAGCACCCAGCGCCGCAAGATCTCATACCCGCGGTCCCCGGGATTGAACCTGCGGCCTCCCTGGTGGCCGTCCTCCTTGCCGGATTGCACGTTCAGTGGTTTCCGCAACAGCTTGCTCTTCTCCACCTCCCGCTCGTCCACGCGTTCCATCAGCGTCGTGTAATTCACGTATGTGGCGCGTGCCGAGAGGTATCCGTTGTCGTCCGCGGCCTGCAATCCCATGGACGGCACTCGTCCGGGGACTCCGTGGCAACCCAGACAAGCCAGTTCATCCTCGCGGTTGGACTTCGTCAGCTCAGGAGCGACCCAAGTGCGGAAGTACTCGAAATTCTCGCGCCATTCCTTGGACATCGCCGCCACTTCCGGCACATCCTGTTCGACGTACCTTGCCTGGGCCTTCGCCAGCACTGGCCGGATCGCCGGATGCTGGTTGATGTGGATGTCCGCTCCCAGCGCAATCGCGGCGGACCGCAGCCGACGGTCGGCCATGGGCTCAAATTGCCGCAGGTAGAGGGAAACTGCGCGCTCGCGGAATGCTGCAAACGGGTCACCCGGTGCCGGGGTGGTCGGTTTGTGCACTTCCGGCATCGGCAGCTCATGGGTCAGCAACCACTTGATCGATGGCAGCCAGAGCATCTGGTCCATCTGGGTGTTGAATGTCGTGGGAAAGCGTTCCAGCAAGGACATACGATGGAGGTCCGGATTGGCGTGGATGACTTGGCCGATGCTCTTGGCCAGGTACCAGTCGGTTGGGTCCTTCTCCATCTGGGCAAGGGCGTGGGTGTTTTCCTCCAATTTGCCGCGTTCCGGCGCGAAGACGGGCACCAGGAGTCCGAAGAAGGTTCGCTGCTGTTCCTCGCTCTTCGGCATGTCCCAGCGGGCGCGAGAGAACAGCTTGATCAACGATCCGGCCAGTTCCGTCCGGCGTTCGGGATCCTGCGCTCCCCGGAAAATCTGGTTGGCGAGGGGTTCCAGGAACTCCATCGTGGCTGGCAGGGAGATGACGCGTGGGTCCGACAGCGATGTCGCAGCCAGCGTCCGCATCGATTCCGGGCCCTCGCTGGAATAGGCCAGTACCTTTTTCTGCAGCGGGTCAAAGGTGGCGTTGGCCGATGCCTCGATCGCGAGGCGCGAGGCGGAATCGCTCTTGTCGGCTTCCGCCTTGGACCAGAACGGCAGGACGGCCTTGCCGACCATCTCGGCGGCCCCCGGCGTCACGTAGCCCATCTGGCCCGGGCCACCGTCGCCGCCGGCCATGCTGTAGTACGTGGCGGCGATTGCGGTCACACGGCGCGAAAGCAGCGGATTTGCTCCCGAGTCCAAGCGCTTGGTGATCGCGGAGAAAAGCTGGGCCAGTTCGGGATACTGGTGTTCCTTGCTCCCATTGGCGCGCTGACCGTTGGCGATGAATAGCGATTCCGTCTGGTAGCGCTTGGCTGTTTCCACCAAGGAGGAGGGCTCGGGTTTTTCCAAGCTGGTCAGGAATGCTTCATTCAGTTTGGCGCGCACAGGCGGATTCCACACCCACCAGTTCCATGCCGCCCGGGTCGACCAAGCGCGGACGGCGGGCGACGGGTCCTCGTTCATCATTCGCGCGAGGGTTCCGGCAACGCGGGGAAAACCGGCTGCGGATCGCGAAAGGACGCCGTCGGCGCGCATCACCATGGCTCCCGCCATCGCTTCGCGGGTCAAATCGTCGGCCTTCGTGTAGGCGGCGAAAAGCAGGTCCCAGCCCTTGTCGTCGAGCAGGGTCTGGCGCATCCCCCAGCGGGCGGCTTCGCGGACCATTTTCACGGGGTCGCCGAGCCCCCGGATCTGGGCCGGAATCCCGATTTCGTTGTGGACCGCCCCTAGGGCGATTTGGGCCCAATATCGGACTTGTGGACTGGCATGGCCGGCACCGGGCAGGATCAGGTCGACAAATTGATCGTCCTCCGACTGGAGTCCAAGTTGGGCCAGTTCGCGGAAGCGGGCGACGGTGTCTGCGAGCGACTCTCCGGTCTGCGGCTGATAATCGGCCGCCTTGTGCGGGACCGGGGTGTCCGGATAAAGACGGGAAAGCGCGTGGATCGAGTAGGCGGTTGTGACGAATCCGGTGAGCGCGTTGCGGTTCCATCGGCCGTACGGGTCCTGCATCTTCAACAGGGCATCAACGCCCCGGCGAACGGCGGGGTCCTTGTCGTCGTGGCCGAGGCCGGCGAGCGCGGTTAGTGCGAGGGCTGTAGGCGCCGGGTCCGTGTCCTTCTGATCCGCCTCCTTGTCCTTCAAAGCCCCGTTGGGATTGAATCCCCACGCACCGTCGGGCTTTTGGATGGACCGGAGCTTCTTTTCGTCCTCCGCGATTTGCTTGCGGGAGTCGGCCCAGAGCTTCTTGGCGTCGTCGGATTCCCCACGGATCGCCACGTAGTCCTGCGGAAACGTGTGGGTGAAGAATTCGATCCGGTTGGAAAGGTCGTCGCTGTACTGTGGGCGGACCTTGAGCAGCTTTTGGGCCTTTTCCTCCAACGAGGCGAGGTACTTCTCGTCGTGGGTGCGGTCGTAGGCCGTGCGCAGAATCTCACCCGCCAAGCGGTAGACCACGGATTGGCCGACGTTCGAACCCGGACCGGCGGCATTGATGCCGCTCGGGTCGTTGGACTGCAGGACGAAGTTCGCGGTACGGATCTGCTGGGCCGAATGGAGGCGGCGGGCGGGCAGAAAACGCTCGACCGTGGCCACATTGTATCCGGCGACACGTGTGCCCGCTGGACCGTCGCCCAGATCCAACGGGGCGAGGCTGGTGTTGTTCGCGGCGTCCTGCAGCACGTTGGTGGGGCGCAGGGATTCGTACATCAGATTCACCAGATGCCTGTAGTTGGCTACATTCTCGATCCTGTATCCGTTCAGCACCGCGCCGGCGGAACCCCATACACCGGATTGGGTGTGGCAGCTCATGCAGTGGGTGCCAAGCAGGCTGCCGACTTCGCGGCTGCGGCGGTCGATGGAAGCTCCGCGGGGGCGGTTCTGGAGCCAGGCATCGACTTGGGAGACTTGATCGTACATTGCCATACGTACGGCTTGACGTGGATCCACGTACGGTCCGGGCTTGCGGACGCGCATTTCCACCTCGTAACCGGGTGAATTTGCCTCCACCTTGAGGAAATAGACACCCTTGGGCTGTAGTGTGCGGCTGATTTCGGTCCGGTGGCCCTCGGTCTGCTGGTGGACACGCTCGTTGGCGTTGGCACCTTCTCGGTATTCCTTGCCATCGGCGGTATAGAAAAGCACTTGGGCTGCAACCATGGGGTCGGGAACGACCAGGTTCGCGGTGAAGAGGCGGGGCTCGGTGCCTTGAAACTCGATCCGGAACCAGTCGAGACCGGATGTGCCGACTTTGCCGTTGTCGAAGTATTCGATGTCGTCGGCGCTGCCGGTGATGTGGAGGGTTTCGTCCCCACCGGAGCGTCCAATTTGGATCGGTTGGGCTTCCGCGATGGAGTTGTTGGGCTCCAGCTCGATGATCATGCCGCGCTTGGAAACTCCGTAATCCACAGGGGTTACCACGGCGCGCAGCGGGACGCGCGTGCCAGCTGGCCAAGGGGTGGATTTCGGGAAGCGCTCGAATTTCTGGATCGTGCCGGGTTCGCGCCACCGGGCGAGGTTGAAGTCGGATTCCTCGTCGGTGACTGCGGAGACTTTCAACTCCATGGGCCCGGTCTTGGCGGGCCGGTAGACCATGTAGAAATCGGGGTCGAGCGCGTGGAGAATCTTGCGGAACCCGCCGAATTCCACCGCGACACGCCCGTTCGGGGGGAGTTTGGAAGGCGATGGCAGGCCCACGGAGACTTCCACTGGCGAACCCGCCTTCATATTGAGGGATCGGGAGTACGCGCCGGAAAATTCAACTGTTGCCAATGGCTGCGGAACCTGGGCCAGGGCGGCCGCGAGGCAGCCCGCCAAGGCAAATAAGCGAAGCCTCATTGTGCATCACCCAAATCGTAGGCGTCGGACACGGCCATCGTGACGATGAAAGATCCCAGGTTATTCTGCCAGTGCGCGTTGTCGTTGACCGCCAGCCGTAACCTGCCTGCCGGTTTGCCGGAAAGTGACCCCTTCGCGCCGACGAAGAACATGTCGCCCGCACCGCCGATCCGTCCGACCAAGGCACCGAAGGGCTGGCCGTCCACCAAGTTCGACTTGTAGGCGGGCGAGCCGGGCTTGGTCAAGCCGTTCGCGTCGGTGGCCCAGCTGTCCGTCTCCCAGGAGAGCCGGACGAAACCCTTGGCCGAGGCTTCCACTTTGGAAGATGCAGTCAGTGCCACTCCCGTGTCCAGGAACTCGATCTGTGTCGAATGCGCCAGTGCGTGCACCTTCATGGTGCGTTTTACCGATGTGCGCCGGACGGCGAGCACGCGCACGTTGGACCACTCGACCTTGGTTGCCTTGCCATCGGTGGAGACGACCTCAAAGTCCGGACCGGTGAGTTTCCCTCGCACCATGTCGCCATTTTGGAGCCGGCCCAAGCTTAGAGTCCGGTCCGGTCCGTCGGCGGCGGATGGAATCACGCGTTCGAAGAGCCGGTAGAGTGGTTTGGGCTCGTGCTGGTCGGTATCCTTGTAGGCCTTGAGCAGCGGGGTGATGACGGGAAGGCCGATGTTGGTCAATTCCTCGACTGCCAAGTCCCGCGGGGCCCGGTCCTTGCCCTGGATCGTGGCGAGACCTGCGGTGATGCGCCCGGTTTCGAAATCCGAGGCCGGTGCGCCGTTGTGGACCGACAAGAGTTCCGCGATCGGGATGCCGCCGGATTTGCCCTCACGCTCGAAGGGCACTGTTTTCAACTGGGTACGGCCTTCGATCATGGTGCCATCGGTCATTCGGACCATGACCCACGGCGGGGCTGCCCAGATGGCGATGGGAAGGAAAAAGGTGAGAATTGCGCGGCGCAGCATTGCGCAAATTATATCAGCGCTGCGCTTTGTCCGACCCGCTTAGTGGCTGGTCAACGAAACCGCAAGCGTCAGAAGCGACTTGATGCCGGGGATGATGCTGCTGGCCTCGGCGTATTCCTCCAGCCGGTGGGGGAAATGCTCCTGCGCCGCACCAACCGCAACGGCCGGAATTCCCATGGCGACGGCGATGTTGGCGTCGGTTGAACCAACGTCGGCGGGCTTGATTTCCGGACTGCCCGGCTTGCGGAAGTAGTTGGAAGCAGCCAGCGCCGTTTGCACGATCGGATGGTTGAGTCGGTCGGCGGACGGGCGCGCCTTGGAGTAGTCGATGGCCATGCTGCTTTCCATGCGGAAGCCGACACCCTCCTTTTCCGCCGCCTGTTGCGCCGTGGATACGACGACAGTAACGAGTTTGTCCTGGGTTAGGCTGTCCACAGAGCGAAGGTCGACCGTGAACCACGCTTCGCGGGGAATCGCGTTGACCACGGTACCGCCGCCCAGCATGCCGACGTTCATCACGGGGAGCTTGAAGCTGTCGAGTCCCGGAGTGATGGGAGGCAGCGGGATTTCATAGAGTGCGTTGATTGCCTTGGCCACGGCCTTGGATGGGCTGGGCGCACCCCGGCTCTCCAGCGTGTGGGCCCCGGGCGAGGTGTAGAAAAACTTGAACTGCGAAATTCGCAGGGCACCGTACCAGACTTGGGTGGATGCAAGATCGACGGCAACGAACATCTCGGGCTTGTAGCCGCTCGATTCGAGCCAATGCTTGGCACCGAGGAGACCGATTTCCTCCTGGACCGAGGCGAGGAAAATGAGATCGCCCTTGGTCTTGATACCGCCACGGTTCAGGGCCCGGAACATTTCGAGGGTCGCCATCAGGTTGGAGGTGTCGTCGCCGACGCCGGGGGCGGTCAGAATATCGCCTTCGCGCTTGACTTTGATCGGCGTTTCCGAGGGGAATACGGTGTCGGTATGGGCTGCGAACACCACGGTTGGCCCGCCACCCGTGCCTTTTCGGACGCCCGATACGTTGTGGATGTCGTCCACACGGATATCGGACAGGCCAAGCTTCTCCATTTCGGCTTTGATGTACTGGGCCCGGGCCTGTTCCTTCTTCGAGGGGGCAGGGATTTCAACGAGACGCACCCATTCGTCGATGATGCCTGTGGAGCGGTCGTCAATGGATTGCATCGCTTTGGCCACGGCTGGATGCTTCAGGATGTCGGGCTGGAACCAGTTGTTCTGTGCCGGGAGAAGGGTTGCGATCATGAGCGCGGCTGGCATGACGCGAAAAAGCATGACGCGAAGGAGCATATGGTCAATTGTAGCTATGCGGCGAGGAAATCTGGATTCCGTCGCAAGAATCGGATGTTGGCGTACCCCGGAACACCGCTATTGTTGACTCATGCAAGACGAAATTCTCAATTCGGGGTTTGCGCGGACCGGCCGTTTGCTTGACCGGGAGCAGTGTCTGGAACTGCGCAGCCTTTATCCGGACCCGGCAAACTTCCGTAGCCGGGTCCTGATGTCGCAGTACCGGTTTGGCCGGGGCGAATACCAATATTTCCGGTATCCGCTGCCTTCCGCGGTGCAGGGTTTGCGGGAGCGGCTGTACGCGGAACTCGCGCCCGCCGCCAACAAGTGGGCGGAGGCGTTGGGCGTGCAAGTACGGTATCCAGAGGAGTTGTCGGCATTTCTGGAACGGTGCCACGGTGCCGGACAAAACAAACCCACTCCGCTGATGCTGAAATACGGCGCGGGAGATTTCAACTGCCTCCACCAGGATGTCTATGGACCTGTGGTGTTCCCGTTCCAAGTCATCATTGGATTGTCCGATCCTGAATCGGAGTACACGGGGGGAGAAATCATGCTGGTGGAGCAGTTGCCGAGGGCGCAATCGAAAGGGCAGGTCCTGAGTCTCCGACAGGGCGAGGGTGTGGCGATTACGACACGGCAGCGCCCTGCTCGCGGAACTCGGGGCATTTATCGGGTGAATATGCGGCACGGGGTCAGCCCGGTCCACAGCGGCGAACGCTTTACTTTGGGGGTGATTTTCCATGACGCCGAGTAATGTCGAACAGTTCTGGGAGGCGGTCCAAAAGCGGGACTCGGGGGCCGATGGCACTTTCTACTACGGCGTGGTTACGACTGGCGTTTTTTGCCGGCCGGGATGTCCAGGTCGAACGCCCAATCGCGAAAATGTTCGGTTCTACACGACTCCCGCCGACGCCGAGCGGGACGGACTACGGGCTTGTCTGCGGTGCCGCCCATTGGCGCTGACGGGTGCCGATCCATGGGCGGATCGGATTGCAGGTCTGGTGCGGTACATCGAGCGCCATGCGGGCGAAGCCATCAGCCTGGCCGACCTAAGCCGCGAGGCTGGCCTCAGTCCCTACCATTTGCAGCGGAGTTTCCGGGCGATTCTGGGTGTGACGCCGAAACAGTATTTGGACAACCAGCGTGTGGAACAATTCAAAGCCAGTTTGCGGAGCGACACGGGCCGGGATGTTACGTCCGTTATTTATGACGCGGGGTACGGGTCGTCCTCGCGCCTATACGAAAAGGCCGACACCCGATTGGGCATGACGCCGATGGAATACCGGTCCGGCGGGCGGGGAATCGAGATCACACATACTGCAGTTGAAACGCGGTTGGGGTGGATGGTGCTGGGGGCAACCGACCGGGGTCTGTGTTTCCTCCAATTCGGGGACGAGCCCGGCGCGTTGCGCACGGTAATGTTTGCCGAGTATCCAGAGGCCAGATTTTCCTCGATGCCGGAACCAGCGCCCGTTGACTTCGAGGTGTGGATGGCTCGGTTGCATCGGTACTTGGACGGGCAGGAGCGGGATCTGAGGCTTCCGGTCCATGTGTCGGCGACAGCGTTCCAGTTGAAGGTCTGGCGTTACCTGCAGTCGATTCCTTCCGGAAGCGTCCAGAGTTACAGCGAAGTCGCGCAGGGTATCGGTCAGCCGACGGCGGTCCGGGCGGTGGCGAGCGCGTGTGCCGGAAACCGGGTGGCGCTGGCGATTCCGTGCCACCGCGTGATCCGGGGGAGCGGGGAGCTGGGGGGATACCGTTGGGGGCTGGAACGGAAGCGGGTGTTGATTGACACGGAGCGGCGGGTTGCCTGAGCAGTATCCTGTGTTCCGTTTCGAAACACCGGATAGTGTTCCGTTTCATGCCAGCGTACAGCTTGTCCATCGTTGAACGCGTTATTTTTCAACGAGATGGATTTGGCAGGACAGATGCATTCCCTGTATCGTGCTCAAGTCCGCATTGAAGATCGTTCTGGGGTTGGCGATTGTTCCACCGAACCTTTCGGCTAGTCCGATTGTGTTCCGCCTTGGTGCCGACCCGATGCAATACTACCGGGGTGCCGATGTAGGCCCTTACTACGCGACGCTGACCCACTCGCTCGGAACCGTGTTCTTTGCCTTGGATGCCGACTTGGCTGTCACGTTTGGCACGAACGGCAATAGCCGGAACTACACCGGAACCATTACCGCCCCTACGACTGAACAACTCCAGGAGGCCGCGTTTCTGACGGGGTACTCCATGTGGGAGTCCGCCAACCGCTCCTTTGCCGATCCGGTGGCGGAGTTGTACGGTCCCACTTCCTTCGCAATTTGGCAGATCATGGGGACGCTCGGGAGCAAGTCGGCTGATCCAGCTGCGGCGGCATTGGTGGCGCTCGCGCGGAATGCCTATAGCAGCGGCCTGATCTCCGGATTTGCAGGCCACGTACAGATCTTCCAGCCCTCCGATGCGACCGTATCGAGGTTTGTTACCGTGTACTGCGATGAAGTTGCATTCCAGTCTGCGACACGGTCCGTTTCATCGATTCAAGCTGCGGCTCCCGAGCCCGCGGCGTACTTTCTGATGGGAGGAGCATTGATCGTCCTGGTCGGTGCCCGCCGCCGCGTTTTCAAGGAGAGGTCCAATGAATAAGATCTTGCACGTATTGATGGCGATGGCTCTCGCCGCGCCGTGTGCGTCCGCAGGGAGCGTGACGTTCCAGTTCGGGAGCGACCCGAACCAGTTTTATCGGGACGAGGCTGTTGGGCCGTATCCCGGGAGTCTGACGGACTCGAACGCCGTATCGTTTTTTTGCATGGATCTGCAGTTGGCGTCCACCTTCGGGACCAGTTACCCGGGTACACGCGCGCTGCCGGTGACGCCGGTTGAGAAGGAAGTCGCGTTTCTGGCTGCGTACTCGTTGTGGTCGGCGGCGAACACTTCGCATGCAGATGTTGTTGCGCAGCTGGACGGGCCGGTTTCGTTTGCGATCTGGGAACTGACGGGGTCGTTGGGAGCCGACGCTCCCGACCCGGCGGCGCAGCCGTTGATCGCGATGGCCCAGGCTGCCTATGCGCGTGGATTGATTACGACGACATTCCTGGCGGATACGGTTGTCTTCTCGCCGACCGATATGTCGGTCCAGCGGTTTATGGGGGTGGTCTACAACGCTACGGCAGTGGAGGCGGTGATGAGCGGGCTGCAATCATCGGCCACGCCCGAGCCTGGAAGCTGGATTTTGTTGGGATTGGGGTTGTTTCCCCTATGTGCTCGGAGGCTGGCCCGGAAGTAAGGGCTTGGTCGGAGGATGGAAAAGGGCGGTAGGCTTGCGCCGACCGCCCTTTTCCATTTGTGGCAGGTTGTCGACTACTGCAGTGCGATGACGAAGTTGGTAGGCGTTGTCACGCCGTTGATGGTTGCTGTGATCGGCACGTCGCCGATCGGGAGACCTGCTGGGAGTGCGTTGAAGTTGAACTGCCACAGACCCGCGCTTGTGACGGCTGCATAGTCCGGCTTCACGGGCACGCCGCCAATGTTGAACGTGAGTGTGCTGGTTGAGGGCAGGACGCCCGCAGTTGCAACAGCTGCACCCGCCTTCACCAAAGGATCTGTGGGGCCGAAGCCCACGCCGTAGAGAACAACCGTGTCGCCCTTCTTGGCTGCTACTGTGGGATAGCCCAAGGAGCTGCCGGTCGGTCCGATGATGTCATATGCTCCGCCAGCTTGGGTCCCCGACTTGTCCGACCGCGGAATATAGCCGGCCACATGGTTCTTGGGGTCGCCGAGAAGGCTGAACGACGGGCCGACTGCACCCAGGGTGACGGTCGAAGTCGATGTGCCGTTGGCGGTGGTGACTACGACTGGAACTGTGCCGGTTGCGGTGTCGTCCGGGGCTTGGAGGGCGATGGCGGTCGGCGAGACGTAGTAGAGGAATGCCGGTTTGCCATTGATGGTCACGCTGGTGCCGCCGAGGGCGGTTGGGAAATCGCCCTTCCAGACCGTCAGGGCCGAAGCCAGGTTGCTTCCGTAGATGGAGACCCAGGAGCCGGGCTGAATGGTGGTGGCACTGCTGTAGAGCGGCACGATGCCGCCAGTCGTGATGGCGGGGGCGTTGGGGTTGGAGGCCGTGCCGGGGGTCAGCTTCAGGCTACTGGTGAAGGTGTGGGTGCCGCCGACCGACAGGGTGCCGGTGACGCCGTTGCCTGCCGCATAGAGGGTAACGGGGCCGACGTCGGTTGCAGGGGGAGTCCAGTCGAAGGTGAATGTGCCGGAAGGTGCTGCAGAATTTTTATAACCGTTGAAGGTATGCTCCACCCACTGCAGGGAACCCAGCTTGGAACCGCATCCTGCTGCCGGGGAGGCGCTGCCGTCGGCGCAGATGACCTGCGTGTTGCCGTCGGTCGATACCATGAGGCCGGCACCGAGGGTCTTGGCGTTGCTGTCAATGCGGGGGCTGAGCTGGAACCCGTACTTCTTTTCGCTTGGATCCGTAACCGTGACCGTAATCGTCTGCTTTTGTCCCGGAACGTAGGTGGTGCCGCCGGAAGCTTTGATGGAAACGGAGCCGCCCGCTTGCGAATTGACCGTGCCGGTGTGGCATCCGGATTCAATGCAACCATTCGGGTTGTCGCCGGGCGCGCCGCTC